>NZ_VDDC01000023.1:0-62656 GCF_006239215.1 Paracoccus haeundaensis | reverse complement strand
CGCTGCTCTGCGGACAACGGCGCATGCGTGAAACCGCTTGACTGAAACGACCCCGTTACCGAAGTCCTGACCCTAACCCTTACTACGGAACTGGAGGCGGATTGCCACACGCTACGAGCTTTGCCCGATCCGCTTCCTCTGGGTCCGCGGCTTAGCCGCCAGCGTCATCTAGTGGTTGTCAGTCCTGGCTCTTATAGCCGAGTGCCTGCCTAAACTCTGTGACAAACTTGCCCGCTCAGACATTCCGGCCAGATTTGTGCAGTATAATTATGGATCCGTTAGTAAAGCTGCGTTAAGCAAGAAGTTGCTCAAAATGGAGATTCTCGGCGGATGTGCGCTTACCGGTTCTGCGATGAATGTGGGAACGAACTCGATAAAATGAACCCGCATAAGTACGGGTGCCTGTCCTGCTACATCGCTTCCGGGCCAGACTGGCCGACGCGGTGGCTTGCGGACAGTGCGGTGAACACGGTCTGTAAGGTTGTTTCACTTACCGATTGGCGCGGGACATTTGGTCGTCGTGCATCGCCATCTCCATCAGCCTGAAATCAGCGTGGGTCCACCAAGGTTCGCAAGGACAGCTGTAACCTGCCGATGTCCGGTGCCGTTACGAGCTCGGCACTGGAGCGACCAAACGCCTCGACCCAAAAATCGCCTTCTGGATCTGATTGATCAGATCTTTCTCGGTGTAAGGCTTCTCGTAGTAGGCGATGACGTTGTCAGGATTGTAGCTCCTTGGTCTTGGGTATGCCGACGTCACGATGACATCGATTTTCGGCCATTCCTTGTTGATCTGTTCAGCAAGCCAGATCCCGTCTTTCTCAGCGTTCAAGTCGATATCCGTGAACACGACCAGAATGTCAGGATAGCGTCTTAGCAGAATCAAGGCTTCTTCCGCGTTCTTGGCCTCCATCGCCTCAAACCCTGCATCTTCCATGATCGAGACAGCCGTCATGCGCAAAAGCCCCTGATCCTCGACAACCAGAACCACCGGGTCAAATCGTGATATGTTCATACTCAAATTCTCATTGTCATAGCGGTATGGGTATATGAGAGAAAAAGGAGTTCATAGCTCTACAGTTCCCACGGAGAAATGCTGTGGCGGCTAATCGCTCGTGGGCAGTGGTTTTCGAGGTCGGTAAGAGAGGAGTAGCCAATTTGCGGTAATCGACCCAACGGCAGGTTGCCGTCTGCCTGATAGACAATGGCTGACAGGTCCACTACGCCTTCAAAGGAGTGTGAACTGCAAGCTGCGGACATCTTCAAACTGATATTCTCTTGCTGATCATGCTTCAGCTAGGGGTAAGGTCTGACCCCCGAACAGGCGTGTCCCGACACGCTTCGACTGCGCCAGCACCATAGTCATGTCGTCATGTCCCAGATCCGGCCGTGCATGACGGCTTAGGACGCAGAACATGCATTGCTTGAGGCCGCGCCAAGCGGTGTGCGTGGTAATCCCTTGTTGTCCATCTCGTCGACGTTTGGACCTTGTGCCTAATCCATGATGAATCCACCACTGGGACCTTCGTTCTCTTGCAGGGGTCATACAAAAATCAAAATATACGCGTTTGGCTCATGAAACCCTCGGCCGTGGGTATGTGGATTAAGCGTAGGTGTAAACATATGGTTGCATGCAACATCGGTGACATAAAATCAGGAATGACGATGCATACCAACAATAAGTTGCTGGATGAGATCGAACAGCGTGCGTTGGCCGAGCGCGTTTTGCTAAACATCCTGCGCGCGACGCTTACTCGCCCAGGAGCAATGGACAACCAAAATGTGGCAATGATGATGTCTGTCGCTTCAACGGAGCGCGAACGGCATGGCGATTACAAGGCTGCTGCCCTGCTCGGCCAATGGAAAACACTCGTTGACGGCTGGACCTGATTCAGTTCCTGGACACAGAACGCCCGGTGGTGGTCCCATTGGCTGGAAGGAACCAAGCGTCACCCCCAGCCTCGAACGTAACCTTGTTAACGTGGTCTGTGGTCATTCCAATTCTCTTGTTCCGAGAACTAGTCTTTCGAACCAAAACAAGGCCTGTCACGGGACGAATAGTCTGCCATCGGACCCGATGCCGCCAGTATGGGGCTCAGGTGCCCGCCCACCAGCGTGTAGCGATACTCTGCCTTGCTCTGCCCCGGCTCTGCCCTGCTCTGCCCCCCGAAAACTACAGCATCCGGCGGTCCAAAGCTGGGGAGCAATGAACTAATTCTGAGCTTAACAGTTGCCGGGACTGAACATTAGGATGGATGTCACCCGGAAATGTCGATATTCTTTCCAAGCTCTTTTGGCCCTCTTTCTTTTGAAAGAAGCTAGCAAGTATTAAAGGCCGCTAAGAACGAGCGGCTTCTCTACTTGTCGCGCTTGTGCATGAATATCGGGTGCCATGATGCTGGCCAGCTCATCCTGCGGGTCCTCATCCGGCCTGTAAACCTTATTGTCGTTACGTCGAGCACTTGCGACCCAAGCCTCGTTGAGGACGTCCTGCACGATGGACATTGCCTGTGTGTTGGTCATCACTAAGCCTGAGCCTGAAAGTTCCCTGATGGATGTGCCCGTGCTTTCTTCCCGGATGGCCCCGACAAGCTGGCGCATCAGCATAAGCGGGTCAACCTGCGCTTTGGAAGGCCACGTGAATTGGCAGCCGACGCTGCGCAGGTCGGCCTCGCTGATCACAAAAAGATCTTTTTGCCCGTCTACCAAGAGAAGCCGATCAAACCCGCTGCCGGCCAGACGACCCAACTGCATGATCGCCCTGACGGAGCCCACTTCAGGTGCGTGGTCGGGAAAGCTTGTGATGTCGAGCCGGAGATCGTGGCCATCCATAGTAGATGTGAAGCGGATGCCGCCGGAAAAAGATGAGGCGGTCAGCCACATGCCGATCTCCTGCGCAGAGACCGACAGGGGTTCAAGACCGGCCTCAGTGGAGCGGACCAATTGCTGTTGGTTGCAGGCAGCGGCGGGACTCGCAACGGCGAGCAGGACAACGAATGCGCCGGCAGATATCGTTGAGAACACCATAAGTATCTGAGCCTTACAATCAAAGCAGCAGCTATGTAGCCGCAGAGGGACGTTGCCACGATGTTAGCAAGAGGCTCTTAACACGAGCTTACTGCATCCTCTTTTAAGGCAATAGTAACGCCATTTTTGCAGCCGGGCTTGGTTTTGCCCCGTTTCACCGGACACTCAACTAGTTCCGGATCCATCTTGCCGACTTCATGGCTGCTTGCAATTTCGCACGTCGGCTCAGGACCCTCGGCGGCCTCACGCCTTACGAATACATCTGCAAGATCTGGACATCCGAACCAGACAGACTCATCCTAAAGGCGATCCACAAGATGCCGGGACTGAACAATCGTCCATGGCTGTCGCAAATGACGTGCAGCTTGGTGTTCATGCCGCCCGTTCTCAGGGAAACAGTTCCCCGGACTTTTTCCTGATCCAAGAACTGGGGCCGATCAGGTCACCGCGCCCCCTGTTTTTAACGGCCACACTGGTGGTTGTGCGATATGACTTCAGGTATGTCGCATCTATCATCACGGTCTTCTCTTCACCATGTTCGTCAGCTAGTCCAGCCATCATCTGAGCGGAAATGCCCTTCCCTCTCCAACGCCTCCAACGGCTGTAAAGTGTCTTATGAGGGTCATAGGCGGTAAGTGCATCACGCCAGCGTAAGGCACTGCCGATTATAGGAATAATCACGCTGAGAACTTGCCTGTCATCATGGCTTGGCTTGCCGTGCAATTTTTCGAAGAAAAGGGACCGTGCGTGCCATCTGCGCGTAAGTCAGCCAGAAGGCGTCGCTCATGTCACCACTGCCTTTCCGGGCCGTGAGGCGCGCCGCAGAATGGAAACCAATGCATCCTCACCTTAGTCAACGCCCATGTTCAGATTCAGTGGGTTAGGGGGCTACACGGAAACTCCGGCCTTTCACCGGTCGCAACTCTCTAGTGCTGTGTATAGCCGCATTGAACTTGACAGTTCGTTAACTAATAAGCAGAGTAGAATCACAGTTAATCAACCAAGAGATGTCACAGGGTCCTTGCAAGGGGGTGGCGGCGCTATGCTGGTTCCAATAATTATTGCGGGCATCGTCACCGGGACGTTCGCCGCATTGATGTCTCTCGCTTCAGGCACTGGCTTAATATTTGCCGCTTACATTTATGCCGTAGCTGGAGGGTTTGCCGTTTTAATATCCGCCGTCCTTTTCTCGCTAAGATTTATAGTTTCGAAAATTTGGTGGAGCTTGAATATTGACTTAAGAGTTAATATAATTATTGCGCACATTGCATCAATTTCAGCATTTATTTTTATCTCCGTGGTAATATTTGGGATTAGCGGCAATTTTTTTGGATCACTTGCATCTCTAGCAGTCGGCGCACTCGGGATACCTGCATGGCTCTCCTATTCTTTTGACAATTTTGTAGCGAAAGGTGAGGATAGATATGCCGAGGATTATCTGTAAAATTGAGAAGCTCTAGTCTCCGATATGAATGGCGATAATTGCTGCTGCTCAGATTCAGCATAACATATAGAATTTCATTTGTTTTGAAGGAGCATGATTTGACGCTATCTCATAATCCGTCAGAACACGAAGGATCAGGTGTAATTGGGACAGATCATGCTGATACCATTCACGGCGGGAATGGGGTCGTCGATATTCGCGGGTGGGCCGGCGATGATCTGCTGTTCGGAAGCGTTCGGGGCGGCTTAATATCTGGAGGCCGCGGTAATGACACTATTTACACGTTTGGTTTTGGAGCGCCGCTTCCACAGCAATTCCAAACTCATGCCTATGGAGATTGGGGCAACGACACCTTCTATCTAGGCATGGCTCGCTACAATTACGACACTTACGCCAACAGGTTTGGGCACCATGTATTTGGTGGCCATGGGGCGGACAGATTCATTTTCTCCGGGGTAGCACAGGGCGACCAGAAAATTACCGGAAGAATTGACGATTTTGATCCGACACAGGACTCGATCTGGATCGGGAATGTCCGGGTGAACCTCAACGATCTTCCCGACAATGTCCGGATTGTCCAGCATCTCGGCCAGCAGTGGATCCTCATCGACAATCGCATTCTTTATGCCCTCGAGGGTGCACGGCACGCCTCTCCGACGATCCAGTCCGACGGGCGAAACTCCGAGTCCTCGGAGGAAAACCATTTTATCTACTGGCCCGAAGAATGGGCAGATGGCGTGCCGGCGTCGGCGGATGTGGTCTATCGGAACCCCGTTAATTTCATTCCGGCGCGCTTCCTGCCGGTCGAGGCACAATATGAGCATCGGTTCAGCCCAAGAGACCACAGCTTCTCTGGCACCGCCCGCAACGACCGTATTGAAGGGTCTCCCGATCATGGACAAAGTCTCTTCGGTCTTGGTGGACATGATTTCATTTTTGGAAATCGGGGAGACGACACGATTCAGGGCGGTGAAGGGAACGACTACATTGATGGGTATCACGGTCATGACCGCATCTTCGGCGGTAGTGGAAATGACTCCATCGATGGCGGGAAAGGTCACGACATAATCGTCGGGGGATTGGGTCACGACGTCATCGCAGGGGGATCGGACAATGACACATTGCACGGGTCCTCCGGCGACGACACAATTTTCGGGGGATCAGAAAACGACCTGATCTTTGGAGATTCCGGGAATGACGCTCTTTATGGTGGCAGCGGTAATGATCGCCTGAATGGCGGTGTTGGCGCCGACATCCTGGATGGCGGCGATGGTCACGATCGACTCTGGGGCGGGGTGGGTAATGATCGGATGCTTGGAAAGTCAGGCAACGACTGGCTTCACGGTGGCGATGGCCATGACCATCTGTATGGCGGATGGGGTAACGATACTGTCTTTGGTCATCACGGCCATGACCTAATCTTTGGCGGTCCAGGAAACGATCGACTGTTTGGCAACTCAGGCAACGACCATCTTTATGGTGATGCCGGTGATGACCATCTGGATGGCGGTTACGGTAACGACATTCTGGTCGGTGGGGTCGGCCGGGATACCATTGCTGGTGGGGCGGGCACAGACAGACTGCATGGCGGCGCAAGTGCCGACAGATTCGTATTTTTTACTCAGAATGACAGCCGTCCAGGCCAGGGGCGGGACGTCATCGTCGATTTCACGCCAGGCGAGGATAAGATAGACGTCTCCAGGCTAGACGCCGATCTGAGCAGAGCAGGTAACCAGGCCTTGATCTTCAACCCCAATGGACCTGCGGAGCATGCTGTTTGGCTGATCCGCGAGGGGCGCGGCATTTCGGTTCGTGCCGACCTTGATGGGGACGGCGTACAGGATTTTGCCGTTTGGTTAGCCGGCGTGCAGCGGATCGTCGCCTCGGACTTTATCCTTTAAGTGCTAAGATGAACGTCTTGCGCATTGACTGCCCCCTAGGGGGGCGACTTCGGTAACGGGGCCTTTCAGTAAAATGGTTTTGCGCACACGCTGTCGGCCGCCATGTGCCAGATTCAGGTTTCGGGTATCTCAGCCATCCTGTTTGACGCTGTGTTCATGAAGGATCCTTATGATGCATACTGTGGTCCGTGGTCGGCGCCGAAAGGCACTAACGACGTGCTGGCTCATTGCAGTCACGGAGTGCCATCCCATTGGCGTGTTTGGTGCGGGTCAGCGACAGTTTGTAAATTTGGTACGATCGGGATCGCGTCCCAGAGGAGCGTGCTAGGCCTGTGGTCATGCAGGAAACGGTAGATCGCTTGCGTCTCGCATGCGAGAGACCCACTCGTCCCATTTTCTTATCCAAGTATAATAGCTACGGTGCATCATAACATTCGCCGCTCGGCATGGCGCACGAGGTATATTGACGCCGTCGGGCTGGGTGGTCCAGCATGATACGTCACGCTCACCTGTTGGATGCAAAAGGTTTGGAACCCAACTTTACGGTTGTAGCGTTAGTTTGGGTAAGGCGAGCAAGACCTCTCTTGATTGTAGGACAGTTTTCTATGTTGTCATTTCGGAATGACAACAAAAACAGCTACTATTTGCCCTTGGGCTGAACGACCTTGCGCCATAATGTAAACTAGGGCATTTATATATGCAGCTGAAAAAAAGAGCGTCCAAAACACCCAAAGAATTAAACCAAGAAATTAAGATTGACCAAATTCGTCATGGATTCGTTAAGGTATTCATGAGGGACGGATACGCAGGTGCGAGTGTCGACGACATTTCAAGAGAGGCAAAGACTTCTAAAGCGACAATGTATAAGTACTTCCCTGACAAGTCTTACATGTTTATTGACATGCTTGAGATAACGATGGCTCAGGCGTTCTCAGGAAAAGCCTTTAAGCGACTTCTCGATGAACCGCCTAAGGTTGTACTAGCTAAAATTCTTTATGATCTTGCGGAGTGGTCAACATCCGAGCCTCGCCCAAGTTTACTTAGGCTGGTGGTATCAGAAGTAGAACGGTTTCCACAAGGGGCTCAGGATTATGCGTCTGGAATCGCAAGAAATGTCACCGAGCCCCTGAAATCCATCATCGATAAATGGATCGTTACTGGTGAAATTAAGCACCATAACATTGACGATTCGGCTTTCCAATTAAGCACCCTTGTTATGGCACAAGCACAGTATCCGATTATGCTAGGACTAGAAAGGCTTGGCAATGCGCAGCTTGTCAGGATTTCCAACGAGGCTGCAGAACTATTTCTGTCCAGATACGGAATATAAGGTATGGTCTCGTAGGAGATTAATTGCAAATTCGGCCACTGCCCATTTTACAGAGCCGGGGAAAGCCGTGACTGGTGACTGGTTAAGCTGAGTCGAAGCGTTCAAGAAAACGATTGAGCTAACCCATACTCTTTTTCCTTTACGACTCTGCATTCACAATCAGAGGGGGATCATTCCTCGATGAACAATTCAACTCAGCTTCGGTTGAGAATGAATTCATTATCTGACAGCACGAAGAGCCAAGAAGGTATAAGATACCGCTTATTGCAAATGGGCATCAATACTTCTAGCACTGCCATACTGCTATGACACCCGATGGAAGTATCTATCATGACCATGAGACGCTGTCGCCGCCGCACCGGCACGCCGTTCCTGACTTAGCAGTTCTCCACGTCGCCATTCGTCGTGGGTCAGCCGGGTCGATGCACCGTCATGCGCGCACAGGGCAGGGGCGTGATCCCACAGGCCGAGGGAATAGGGTGTCATCAGCAGGCTCTCGACGCGGTTGCGGGCGGTCAGGATGACCGAATGCACCGGCAACAGGATGTGGTGATAGTCGATCGGGCCGTGATCGGGACGCAGCGTGGCACGCCCGGCCTCGGCAAGGTGCTTGGCCTTGGCCCACCGCCCGTGCCAGAGGATCCTGTGCAGGGGAGAGAACAGCTCTCCGTTCAGATCGACGGGCCAGTCCTGCGGGGTCTTGCCGGAACAGTGTCGCCGATCCGTCCACAGCACGGGCTGACGCCCGTCGGCGGTCAGGATCGCGTCGCCCACCCGGACATCCCGCACCGGGATCACGCCCGCACGGGCGACATCGACATGCACGTCCGGCCCAAAGCAGGGCGCCACCAGGGGGCGGGACAGCGCGGGCGCGATATCATAGGCGCCGTTGCCCACGGGGAATGTCTGCGGCAGCGTCGCGAACGAATTGTCGCCATTCGTGATCATGATCGGCCCGATCCAGGGCGACCCCAGTGCAGGCTGCATCACCGACGTGTTGATCCGGGCATAATCATCCCCCAGCCCTGACAGGTCGCTCTGGATGTTAGCGGTCTGGCCGGGGTTCATCGGCCGGTACTCGGCGACCTGCTTGCCCGATCCGTCAAAGACCTTCAGCCCGGTGATACCGCTTCTGCCGGTCAGCTCCGTCCCCGTTTCGTTGATGGCGGTGATTTCGATGCGGTGGTCCTTGGCCCAGACCTGGCGGCCCCATTGCACCGTCGCCGTGCCTTGGGACGAGTTGGTGCCGACGGCGGGATCGACGATCAGTTGATCGCCTCGAATGCTGAACGTGATCACGGGAAGCTCCTTTCACAGGGGTTTCCCGACCGTACAGATTTGCATTTTCTGCAAGGTTAACGCGACCCGCGATGCGCGGCGTTCTAGTAATCGTGGTTTATCGATTACAAATGAGATGAAGGGGTAGCCCGAAATGCGATCACTCGTGGCGGTCGGGCCAGCGAGCTGCAGAATTCGACACAGGCCTGTTTCCCGATAGCCGGATTACTGAACGGACAGTCAACCCGATCGACTATACCGGCGGCACAGTGGGGCGGGTCATCAAGGATACGTACATGCTGGTTGGCGGCCGTAGCTTCGTTGCAATCGACGGCTTCAGGCACCCATCATTCCTGTACATATAGCCAAGTACACAACGTGCAGAGTTGCCCTACATTCAGCGTGTAGTTGTTTGAGGTCACCAGTATGCCGCGTGTTCCGAATGAGACGACGCTTCGCCTGTCCATCTCCGGTGAGGACTAAACGCTTATCGAGACTGCCTTGACAGCCTATGACCACAACGCGATCTACCGCGATCTGCGGGACAGGTTGGACATTCAGGTGGCCATGATTAGGGCCATGTACGGTGCGACGCGGAATGCTTGCTCTGGGCAAGTGCGCAACGCATCCGGAAGCAGTCGAAAGGCAACAAGGCAGTCGCGATAGCACCCCGACCGATAATCTCCTGCGGTTCGGACGTCTATCGGGATCTGAGAACGCAATTAGCTCTTACAAAAGACATGACTTAACAAACTAACTGGTTCAGTATCATGCCTGATCTTAGTTTTGCGCAGGGAGTGGCAAGTTATGCCCCGGATGACGCTGACCAGAATGCCCGACAAAAACCCCGTGGTGATACAGTTCGAGGCAGGTACCGAGTTCAATATCGACAACGGCCCCGAGGGCGCCACCATCCTCGCCCTGTACCAGCGGGGATCTCAGCAGATCATTCATGTTTGCGAGACGCGTGAGCAGATCATCTCCGCCCGCCTGGCAGCGCTGTCAGGAATTTCGCGCCTTTGATGTGTTGATTGCATCTGCGGGGTCCTGGCGCATCGATCAACCCCTCTGCGACGGTGCTGAATATGCGCCGTGCGTAAGCTGCTTGGGCGGCCCGGCAAACTGCCCGCCACGCTGAACGTGTCTCTCGACAGGCGGGCCAGGCACGGTGGTCTTCCACGTTCAAACGACGACGGTCGGGTATTGTCTGGCATGAAAGCGCAGATGCCCTGCTTGGGAGCGGCCACAAACAGACCTGCCCAAATAAACAGGCGTTCCGAGCCAAGCAATTGGCGATACATTACATGCCGGTCAGGCAGCGGCTTTGGGAGGAGCGACTGTCTGGCCAGCGATTTTTCCAACTCAGATAAACCTTATGTAACCATTTGGCACTGTAGCAGGCTCGCCTCCTGTGCATTTGACACGCTGCTGAAAAACGCTCTTCTGAACGCTGAAACCGTAACATGATTCACTTTCCGGGCGGTCTGATGGGGAAGGCCATGCGGGATGTGGACGAGACGAGCAGATCGCTGTTCAACTATGTCGACATTGAGGAGCGCATTTCGGCTCGGCATCCGCTACACAAGATCCGGCAGGTCGTCAACGATGCCCTGTTCAGCTTGGATGCAGATTTCGCGGCGCTCTATGTCGATTTCGGCCGTCCTTCGATTGCGTCGGAGCGACTGATCCGGGCCTGCCTGCTGCAGATCCTGTTCTCGGTCCGCTCAGAGCGGCAGATGATAGAGCAAATGCGGTATAATCTACATCTTCCGGTGGTTCGTCGCACAGACCATGCTGCGGGGCATAAAACGAGTGGGTGCTCAGTTCACCTTGACGATGGCAGCCAGCAACCTTGCCCGACTGCTGCGGTTGCTGGCCGGATGAGGTCGCGGGGAAAAATCGGTCGTCGATCAGAGGGTCCGTGAGCCGTGGTATCCGCTGTCAGCTCCGACGACCTCAAGAAACACCTTCCTGATCGGCGGCTAATTCAGCAACCTGCTAAAATCGCCAACGACCACATCAACCTGTTCGTAAATTATCTCTTCCTTAGGATGCGTCGCATATAGCGACATGGAGCTTAAGGAGCAGATGATGGACTATCGGGTGAATACCAGCAAGGATCTAGCAGCGAATCTCGCCCATGCAAAGGCAGTCATCAGCGCCTGCAGGACCGGCATTTCACGTATCGATATTAGAACCGAGGATGAAGCCTTCATTCGTATGCGTATCATGCGCATGATCAGTGAGCTTGAGACTATTGATCTAATCGCCAGCAAAGGCTCGCTGACGTTAAAGCAAAGGCGTGCGAATGCAAAAGCTAAGGCAGATCAGGATCGAGCTTTTGTTGGCGTTCATTTGGGCATGTACCCTAGTGCTGATTATTCTGCCGGTAGTGCTGTTCATACTTCAAATATTGAGCTTTGTGGCGACACTGCCGTTCGCAAGTTGGCTTGAATATTTCAATCCACAGAATCTTTTGGGCCCAGGCCGCTACGGAAAATTTTCTTTCCCATTATATTGAAATTGCGTCTCGTGCACTTAGCAGGCCGCCAGCCTAACCAGTTGGTTTGTTATCAAAGCCACGATTGCGCTTCTAGACCTGCGCTGCACTAACAGTCATGCCCGTCCGTCGCGATGGAACGTGGCATCGTCCCGCTGCCGCTTTGCACGCTCGATGGTTTAAAGTGTCTGCAACGGGCCGGGATGGCTGGTAACAATTTGCGCCAGCCGTTCAACGTGAGCTAGTACAGGTCCTATCGCGGTATTGGGTGCCACAGCTGTCGGATGTTTATGCCTCGTATTGCCGATGCCCACACAACTATGCAAATCCCATTCCCCCCTAGGATGCAGTCGCATTACGTGCATAGTATGGCTTAAATTCACTCATGAGGCGACCATGCCCCACAGGACAGTTCTCCTCTCCGCGATTATTGCCGGGGCCTTCCTTGTCCAGCCAGTACTGGCGGATGGCGAGTTCCTCCAGATCGACATCGGAGGTCAGACGCAAACTGCCGTGGGTGCTGTGTCCCGGGGATCCTTTGCATACGGCATTAGCTATGCCGATTACGAGGACGGCCGCTCAGGCTCTGTCAGCGTCGCCTATGCCCTTCCGTTAAACGCGCCTGTTTCCCTGAAGGTGGGGCCGACAGTGGGTTATCAAGACGACGATGGAGAGGGCGATGATTTCGAAGCGGGGCTGAGGCTGGTCGCTGACCGCTACTTTCCAACCGATTTCGGCTCGGCGTATTTCTTGGGCGAGGCGAGTACGGTCTACAATTCCTGGTTTCTTCTGACCCAAGTCACCTATGCACCGGCAGATCTCGGTATCGAGCTGTCGCGTGGCGCCAGCGAGACCTACAGCGAAACCACAGTGGCCGTGCAGAAGCGACTGGCCGGGAGCTCGGTCAGTCTGCGGGTCGGATACAAGCTCAGCTCCGAGGAGTTGTTTGCCGGCTTTTCCATCAACACATTTTGAGGTTTGAAATGACATCAGCGCATCTCATGACGCTGCGGCGCTCGGTCGTTCTCTTCTGCCTCGCCTGCCTAGCGGCCGTCACCGTCGTCTGTGCCGCCTTCGTCTATCTCAGGGGCGATCGTTTCACCGACAGTACGTTGGCATTTGCCTCACGCTTCCGCACGACTGCCGCGGCGGGTGAGCTTGCCCGAATGCTGGAGCGCGATTGGCACAATCTCATCTTCCTTACCGAGCAGGCAAGCAAGCTGACCCCCGATCAACTATCATATCT
This sequence comes from Paracoccus haeundaensis, assembly GCF_006239215.1. Classification (NCBI taxonomy): domain Bacteria; kingdom Pseudomonadati; phylum Pseudomonadota; class Alphaproteobacteria; order Rhodobacterales; family Paracoccaceae; genus Paracoccus; species Paracoccus haeundaensis. Next base: position 49,930 of record NZ_VDDC01000023.1, on the reverse strand, counting down.
GATGACAGGCGCAGGGGGTAATCCCACCCGTATTTCATGGGTCGGCTACGCCGATCTCAGTGGGATCGTGGTTTCGGCAACAAACGATCTTCTGGTGGGGCAGGATGTCAGCGAACGCCCTTGGTACCGCAACGGTCTGACGGGTGGTTTTGCGGGCGATGTACATGATGCGGTTCTGCTCGCCCAACTGCTCGGTGGCAACAGTGACGAACCCCTGCGCTTTATCGATCTGGCACGTCCGGTGCAGGATGAAAGCGGTGATATTTCAGGCGTCATCGGCATGCACATCAACGCCAACTGGCTCGCTGACTATCTGCGTGAAACTTCGGAGAGGTTCGGCACTGATCTCTACCTCATAAATCCGAGCGGTACGATATCGGCCTCGTCCACAGATCAGGCACCGACAGAAGCCGACCTGCAGATTTTGCGGACCGCCCAGACAGGAATAAGCGCCGAGGGACGGGAGACCTGGCCTGACGGCCGCGACTACTTCTCGACGATCGTGCCAGAAGTTACGTCTGGTGACCTGCCGAGCTTCGGATGGCGGATGATTGGTCGACTGGATGCCAAAAGCGTGAGTTTCGGCGTCGACCTGATCCGCAACGGGGCTCATTACGCCGCTCTCGTGGCTCTGGCGTTGGTATTTCTCATCACCATGATCTACTCGCGCCTTATTCTCGCACCTCTTTCACGCTTGGCGAAATCCGCTGAACAAATCGCCGAAGGGTCGCAGAATTACCCCGCCAACAGCCGCATCACGGTCGAGGCGGCACAGCTGTCAACCGCGCTGGCACGCCTCCAGCGCGATCCAGTCAGCGGCGAGAGCTGAACGACAGTCGCCGACCCATACCCGCCAGGATGCCGCCAAGCTGTGCTCGCCCTGTGCCTGGGGCCGCGCCCTCGGCATAAAAACGCAGCATTAGGGCTTCGCGCTGGTCCGGTGTCGGCGTCAGGCGCACGCGGTTTCCGTCCACCGTCTCGGCGATGACGGTTACAGGAATGTCGCCGATCTTGGCGATCCGCAGCTTGGCCTCGGTGCCTGCGGGATAGATTTTTCCGCGCAGCCGTGCTTCGTCCATGTTCATCGCGCTGATCCACTGACGACGGATATCGCCGTCGACGATGAAGACCGCACGGTCCGGCAGGTCCGCGATATGGCGTTCTTGGCGCGGCAGCTCGATGCACGCCAGAACCGTCAGTGTCAGCACGAACACGTTGTAGATCGTCCAGAAGATCACAACCCATTTTCCGTCGCCCGCGTCGTTGAAGGCGAACCGGTCGGATACGATGCCGACGGTCAGGGCCAGCACAGTCAGTACCAGCAGTACCAAGAACGGCCGCATCAAGGCCCACTGGACCGTGACCTTGGTGCGGTCGCCCCCTTTTGCCGTAACTGAAAACGGATGCCCCTTGGGTCGGAACATGCCAGTGAACGCCGCGCGGCTGATCGCGATCGCGCCGATCAGCTGACTGACATCATGCAGGATCGGGACGAACATTCCCGGCATCAGCGTCCGAAGGACCAGAAATGACCACAGGAAATAACATCCGAAAAACGTGATCACGTCGGGCAGGGACGCGTCCACCACGATGATGTTGAAGAACCAGTACAGCAACGGATAGACGACCACCGCGATGCGGAACGGAAAGCTGGTCATCCAGAAAAAGATCGAGTCGATGACGCTCCAGCGATCGCGTAGGCGCAGTTTGCTGGCTGACAGCGGACCCAGGCTGGAGCGGGCAATCTGCATCAGCCCCAGGCACCAGCGGGCGCGCTGCGTCACATATTCCTTGAGCCCCTCGGGGGCCAGGCCCTCGGTCAGGGGTTCGGACAGATAGACGGTCTTGAGCCCGCGTTCCTGCAAGGCCAGCGTCAGCATGAAATCTTCGGTTACGCTCTCCGTCGGAAAGCCACCAATCTCGCGAAGCGCGGACCAACGGCAAATGGACGAAGTACCGCAGCAGATGGCGATCCCCCACCCGTCACGACAGGGCTGCATGTGATCGAAGAAGAACCGCTGTTCGTCGGGATAGGACTGGCTTATCCCGAGATTGTGCTGGATTGGGTCGGCGTTGAAAAAGTGCTGGGGGGTCTGGACCAGTGCCACGTCGGGATCATGAAACAGCGCCAGACTGCGCCCCAGAAAGCCGCGATGGGGAACGAAGTCAGCGTCCAGAACAGCCACAAAATCTGGTGGAACCGGGTCTTCGGCCAGACGATCCAGCGCGTGGTTAATGTTGCCTGCCTTGGACCCCTTGTTGTCTGGACGACGCATGTATCGGACCTGCTGTTGCGCGCAATAGTCGCGAAGCCAGTCCCGGCGGCTGTCATCAAGAACTAGGACTTCCTTGTTCCGATGGCGCAGGAACTTGGCGCCGATGATGGTGCGTTCTAGAACCTCCAGGTCCTCATTATACGTGGCAATCAGGATGGCGACCCGTGGTTCGGTTTCACCCCACCAAGTCTCATGGGCGTCCGCTTCGGCGCTGCGGATCTTGATGCGCGACATGATCACAAAAGCGCTGACCGATCCCATCAGCGCAAGAAACTCGAGCGCGAACAGCGACCAGCTGGCCAGCATGTCCAGAGTCAGGCCGGGTGACGCCAGCGTTTCGGTTCCCCGCCACCAGATATAGCGTACCGCCAGCAGAAAGCCGATGCCCAGCAGGATCGCGCGGTGCAGGGTGCTGTACACATCCACCCAGGACCTCAGCATCAGCCCAACGCCCAGGACCAGCAGCAGGTGGACTGCGCTGGATCCGAGCTGGCTGAGAAGCAGGATGTCCGGCATCTTAGTTGAAGAGCCCGCGAAGGCTGTCCAGCGGGCGCGTTTCAAAGAAGGCACGGCCCGTCTGGCCGATGACACAGTTGTCCGCCCCCCCGTCGCGAAGTGCAGGAACGATCAGTGCCACGTCGAATCGTTCCAGGTGTTGCTGGCTGGGGGCGACCGCCATCGCTTGATAGATCGCAGCGGCGCCGCTTCCGGCAAGGCGTGCCACGGTGGCATCATGGACTTCAGAAGAGCCTGCAAGTCTAAAGCGCGCGGGCTGGCCGACGGCCAGATCGTTGTAGGTGCGCTCAGTTACCGACAGGGTCACCACCGTGGAATTGCAATCTACGAGCCGCAGCAGCGGATCGCCGCGCTGAACGTTGACCCCGTCAGCCTGAAGCACATCCCAGAAGATGCCGGTCACAGGGCTTTGCAGGTCGCCGCCGATCTGGCTGTTGACCCGCAGACGTTCGCGGTCGGCGCGCTCACCGACCGCGGTTAGCCTGGCATTGGCTTCGGCCAGCCGCGTGTTCAGGGTGGCGATTTCGCTGCGCAATTCGACGCTGCGCTGTTCGGCATTGGGCGCGTCGTTGTAGCCGTCGCCCAGAAACACGCCCTGTTGCGCGGCGCCAAGCGCGATCTGCAGGATCGCCACGCGTTCGCGCGCATGATCAAGCACGAGCGCATCCAGCCTCGGTTCGGCAGGCAGGCGCTGGTCGTTCTCCTCGACCGCGTCCAGCAGGCGCGGGTCAGGCACGGTGGCTTGCTCTTGCTCCAGAATGGCCAGACGCGATCGGGCGTGCGTCAGGCGCGTTCGCAGCTCCTCTAGCCGGTTCGTGCGAAAGATGTCCGCACGCCGGTCCAGGTCATCGCGGATCGCACTGGTTTCTGCCAGTAGAGTTGCGATCTGAGCGCGCGCAGCCTCCTCCAGCCGGACTTCCATCAGCAGATCGTTGAGCCTGACGCGATCGGCGATCGGGTCTTCAATGCTGGCCAGCACCTCGCCTTGCGTGACCCGGCCGCCCAGCTGTCGCTCGGGGATCGTCAGGTTTCCGGCAACCGGCGACCTGATCGTGACAACCGGCGCGTTGACCACCGCATCCGCGCTTGCCCCGGACATCTGTTCGCCCACGATCACCCAGACCGACAGGATGATCAGAAGGATGCCGATAACTGGTCTGCTGTATCTCATAAGGCTGCGATCCAAGCTGATAATTTCTTTCAGTTCAGCTTAAGCAAGTAATTCATGCCGGTCACTGCCATCTAGAGGTGCATTCCCTTATTGCGCCGGCGTGTTGCATTCCCCTTCCCGGAAGGCCAGCTCAATGAGCATCAGCAGGGTATCGGAATAGTAGTCAGCACCAATGACGGCTGATGAAACATCAATATTTGCACAGTCTATCAAGCGTCGAATAGCGGTGAATCCTGCGCGGTCGCTGGCCTGTAACACCTCCCCCTGTGGTGTCGCCTCAACAACGACATGTCCCGGCAAGGCACCGTCGCTCATATGGCTCGCTGCTGAACGCACTGCCGGGTGATCGGTTCTGTTCGACCAGGTCAGATAAAGAGGGATGCGGAGAGCGTCATATCCCCATCGAAAGTCATGCTCTACAGGCTTTGCGAAACCTGCCCGTGTTACATCCACCCAGTTTGGCAGGAAGCCAGTGGCTGCCAGTTCGGCAAGTACGGTTTCTCCATGATCGGCTGCCTGAACGAGCGCAGGCTCACCCGCAGCTTCCCCCAACTCACGCAGGGCACGTGGCATGATGTAGGATGGATTGATCAGCACACGTTTTTTGGCACGCCTTGCTTCGGCGCCTGGCAGAAGCAGGGGTCCATTCGCTGCCCTTGGATCGGGAGCAAGACAAAGGCGTGCAATATCTCGCGCAATTCTGAGAGCGGCGTAAGTATACTCTGTCCACCCAGAGTCCCGTCCGGCTCGAAGCAGTGCCCAGGCACGAAAAAGATCGCCGTCGGTGGCATTGTGCCAGTCAGGGATATTGTTGCCCGCACCTGGCTGCCATTTCCAAGCCATCAGGCGATCATCGCGGATCGCAAGGTGTTGTCGGGTCCATGCGTCGATTTCATCGAACGCTTCGCGATCACCATGCGCTTGAGCAAGCAGGAGACCATATCCTTGTCCCTCGGAATGAGAAATGCCGCGTTGCTGTGCGTCGACCACCCTGCCGGAACTGACATAGCGGCGCTGCCATTGTTGCCATTGTGTCGGCGGATCGTCCGCGAACGCGGCACGGAGCAGCGGAGTGCTCGCGCAGAGGGCTGCGCATATCAACGAGCGACGCGTCATCATCAGGTGTCATACCCCATCTGAATGCGTGCCAGCCCGTACTGAGCGCGTTTCCGCCAGAAAATCAACTTTCGGTTAATCAGTGCAACCAAGGCGTGCGCTCTCTGTTATAGCCGAAAAATTAAAAAATAAGACGGAGACAACCGTGCGGAACAACGTGATCATGGCCATCGCCACAAAAGACGAACTTGATATGATCGTGTCGGCTCTATCAGCCTATAACCACAATACCAAATATCGGGCACTCTATGAGAAGCTTATCCGGCAACAGGATCAGCTGTACAAGGCGGTCTCCAACTGACGAAAAGCCGGTGTGCTGGCTTGATCTGGTCCAAGTCGCTTTCTCCAAAAGGCTGAGCGGCTCCACCCTACGGTAGCCGTCCCGGATTTCTTTACGGCTGCAGTCAGGGCGGAAACAGCATAGCTTTCGGCGGCACAGCCTTCTGTGCGCTACTTCAGCGCAAGAAACGGACGGTCTCAGCGTACAGCGGTTCGCGTCAGCACTGCCGCGGCTGTCGAGGCGTTCGCAACAAGACAGACCAGCTGCGCGCGTCTGAGCGAGTCACATAGAATGTCGCCCGGACTGGCGGCATGTCCCGCCGCTTCAACGGCTCTCAGAAACGTCGCGAAGTCTTTGCCAATGATCGTCACAGCCAGAACCCTCCCCGTAAAAGCCTGAAGCATCTAGCGACACAACCTATGCGGTATGCTATCTAAATTAACTCACCATTTGGGATATTCAATACTCATCGGTTCAGTTCCGCCGAATGCCGGGACTGCCACCTCACAGGGTTTGATGTGTCCTGCAAGGGTCATACTGCCAAAGCAGTCCATCGTCAGCAGGGCTTCCGTCAGTTAGCATCACTGCTCTCCGCTGCGACAAGGGCTTCCGTCGCGACCCGGGCCGCCGGCTCATCTTCGGCTTCCGCGCCTGCATCGACGAGCCTCTCTGCTTCCGCCTCATCCTCGTCCAGAACAGGCGGTGCATCACCGGCTGTCGCATAGCCCTTAAATGCGGTATAGAAAAGTCAAATAAATCAATTGGGCGGCTTTGCCACTAAAAACGGTATCTTGCCATTAAACTCGACATTCTTGTTGTTAAATCTGACATAGGGTGCGCGGATTTGGACGGTTGGTATCGATGGAAGGTAATGACGGAGACTGTGGCGATGCTGGTGCTGAGGCGCTGCGCCGGGCATCGGTCCCTCGACCGCTTGTACAGCTATCTACGCCAACGCGCTTAAGTCCGTTCACGCACATACGGCTTTTGCCTTTTTTAGGCTCAAACCCGACGTGAAACTCTTCTGCCTTTCTGCCTTCGCCGTGGCTAAGTTACGTCCACTGGTCAAGGCGACAATGTTCAGCACTGGCCTCGACTAGGACGCAAGAGTTGCCATGCCTCGTACGTTCGAACTGGAACCCCGTCTTTTTGCAGCGGTTGATCGTATTGTCCTGCGGAAAGGGAAAAACTTCCGCAAGCTGGCGTCTGAACGTCATATCTAAGGGCAACAAACGCTGCTCAATGCGCCGTGTGCCGGAATTAAGGGTAACGCGACAGTAGCTAACGGTATCTGCGGCAATTTGGCGTGTCGCGCTATCGCAGCACGCGTCGCAGGCCCTCCTGAACCTTCAGGAGCGGATCGAGATACAGCCCGACCAGATCCACGGCATCGGTCTGAACCGCGGCGACCCCGGTATTGACCGCGGCGATGACCCGGCCATGCACCGAGTACAGCGGGACGGCGATGGACCGCAGTCCCGGCTCCACCTCCTGATCGATGACGGCGTACCCGTCTACACGGGCAGTGTCGATCCGGTCCATGATCTCGGTGGGGTCGGTCAGGCTGTGGGCGGTCCGGGGCGTCAGATCGGATGTCATGATCAGCGTCAGGGCCTGATCGCGGGGCAGGGCGGCCAGCAGGACGCGCCCCATCGACGTGCAATGCACGGGCAGGCGTGATCCGGGCATCAGCCCGATCGACATCACCCGACGCTGCGCGGCGCGGGCGAGATAGACGATCTCGGTGCCGTCAAGGATCGACACGGATGTCGATTGGCCGATCCGGTCGGACAACTGGTCCAGCCAAGGCTGGACCAGCTGCGCCAAGGGCATCGCTGCCAAGGCCCCCATGCCTAGGCGCAACACCCGCGCGGTCAGGGTGAAAAACTTCCCGTCGTAATCAGCATAGCCCAACTCGTGCAGGGTCAGCAGACAGCGCCGGGCGGTGGCCCGATCCAAGCCGGTTGCCTCCGCCACCTCGGAAATCGCCATGCGGGGTCGCTCGGCGCCGAAGGCTTCGATCACCTGCAGTCCCTTGCCCAATGATCCGATAATGTCGGTTCTGTTCGCCATGCGATCAGAAATAATCGCAGTCCGAACAAACCTCAACATGTGACCAAACCTGATAGCTTTGTTTGTTATCGCGCCGTAAGCCCTCCCCATACGGAGGAGCATTCATGGACAAGCGTATCTCAACGCTGGCGGCGGCCACGGCCCAAATCGCGAACGGTGCCACGGTAATGATCGGCGGGTTTGGCGGCTCCGGCGCGCCGATCGAACTCATCCACGCCCTGATCGACCGCTTTGTGACGACCGGTAGCCCCGGAAACCTGACGGTGATCAACAACAACGCCGGCAACGGTCATGTCGGCATCGCGGCGATGATCGAGCAGGGCATGGTGGCCCGGATGATCTGTTCCTTTCCGCGCTCGGCAGACCCGGTGGTGTTCACCGAGCGCTATCTGGCCGGGCAGATCGACCTTGAGCTGGTCCCGCAGGGAACGCTGGCCGAACGCATCCGCGCAGGCGGGGCGGGCATCCCGGCGTTCTATACCCCCACCGGGTTCGGCACCGACCTGGCGCGGGGGAAGCCCGTGGCCGAATTCGACGGCCGGTCCTATGTGCAGGAGCGCTGGCTGAAAGCCGATGTGGCGCTGATCAAGGCGGAGGCCGGGGATCACCTGGGCAATCTGACCTACCGGATGGCCGCGCGCAACTTTGCGCCGCTGATGGCGATGGCCGCGATGCGGACGATCGTGCAGGTCAGCCATGTGGTCGCGCCGGGAGATATCGACCCGGAGGCGGTGATCACGCCGGGGATCTTTGTCGATGGGATCATCCACGTGCCGGACCCGGCGCAGGAAGAGGACCTGAACCGCGCAGGGGCGCGATACCCGGAGGTGGCGGCATGACTGACAAGCTGACAAATGCGCAGATCGCGTGGCGGGCCGCGCAGGACATCCACGAAGGAGCCTATGTCAATCTGGGCATCGGATTTCCGGAAATGGTCGCCCGCTTCCAGCCCACCGGGCGTCAGGCGATCTTTCATACCGAAAACGGCATCCTCGGCTTCGGCGAGGCCCCCGCGGCGGGCGCGGAGGACTGGGATCTGATCAATGCCGGAAAGAAGGCGGTGACGATCCGGCCCGGCACCGCGTTCTTTCACCACGCCGACAGCTTTGCGATGGTGCGCGGGGGGCATCTGGATGTCGCGATCCTGGGGGCCTATCAGGTCGCACAGAACGGAGATCTGGCAAACTGGTCGACCGGCCCCAAGGGCGTGCCCGCCGTCGGCGGCGCGATGGATCTGGTCCATGGGGCCAAGCGCGTGGCGGTCATCACCGACCATGTGACCCGCGACGGCAAGCCCAAGCTGGTTGAAGCCTGCACCTTGCCCTTGACCGGCGTGGCCTGCGTGACGCGGGTTTATACCTCGCTGGCGGTCATCGACATCGAGGGCGGTCGGTTCGTGCTGCGCGAAAAGCTCGCCGCCCTGTCGTTTGAGGCTCTGCAATTGCTCACCGGCGCCCCGCTGCATGTGGATGGTGCCGTGACCGACCTGACCGTTCCGGAGGTATGAGATGACCGAAGCCTATATCTGCGACTATGTCCGCACGCCCATTGGCCGGTTCGGAGGTGCGCTGTCCTCCGTCCGGGCCGACGATCTGGGGGCCGTTCCGCTGCGGGTGCTGATGGCGCGCAATGCCGGTGTCGACTGGCAGGCGGTCGATGACGTCATCTTCGGCTGCGCCAACCAGGCGGGCGAGGATAACCGAAACGTGGCGCGCATGTCGCTGTTGCTGGCGGGCCTCCCGGTTGAGGTCGGCGGGACGACCATCAACCGGCTGTGCGGGTCGGGCATGGACGCGGTCATCGCCGCCGCCCGCGCCATCCGCGCCGGAGAGGCGGATCTGATGATCGCCGGCGGTGTCGAAAGCATGTCCCGCGCGCCCTTCGTGATGCCCAAGGCCGAAACGGCGTTCTCGCGCAGCGCATCCGTTCACGACACCACCATCGGCTGGCGGTTCGTGAACCCGCTGATGGAGGCGCAATACGGAGTCGATTCAATGCCCGAGACGGCCGAGAACGTCGCCGAGGATTTCAGGGTCAGCCGCGCCGACCAGGACGTGTTCGCGTTGCGCTCTCAGCAAAAAGCCGCCGTGGCTCAGGGAAATGGTCGGTTTGACGCAGAGATCACCCCGGTGCTGATCCCTCAGCGCAAGGGCGACCCTAACCGGGTCGATCGCGACGAACACCCGCGCCAGACGACGCTGGAGACCCTTGCAGGTTTGAAGGCGCCCTTCCGCAAGGGAGGGACGGTGACGGCGGGCAATGCTTCTGGCGTCAATGACGGTGCGGCAGCGCTGATCATCGCGTCCGAGGCAGGCGCGCGCCGACACGGGCTGACGCCCATCGCCCGTATCCTGGGCGGGGCCGTCGCGGGCGTGGCGCCGCGGATCATGGGATTTGGCCCGGCGCCCGCCGCGCGCAAGCTGATGGCCAGGTTGGGGCTGGGCCAGACCGACTTCGACGTGATCGAGCTGAACGAGGCCTTCGCCAGCCAAGGTCTGGCGACCCTTCGCGATCTGGGCATTGCCGACGATGACCCGCGCGTGAACCCCAATGGCGGCGCCATCGCGCTTGGCCATCCCCTGGGCATGTCGGGCGCGCGCATCACCGGCACGGCGGCGCTGGAACTGGCCCGCACCGGCGGCAGGCGATCCCTGTCGATGATGTGCATCGGCGTGGGCCAAGGCATCGCGATCGCCTTGGAACGGGTCTGACGTCAGGGGTCCGGGTCCGGGGCGGCCAAGTTGTTGGCCGCCAGCCATGCGGGTTTTTCGGCATACATCTCGCGGATCAGGCGCCGGATCAGGTCCAGATAGCGGGATGTATCGCCAGCCCGATGGTTCATGATTACCGGAGACGTCGCACCAGGGCTGTCGATGACACGATAGCGGACATCAGACCGCATCTGCCTCGCGGATGACGGGATGATGCAGACCCCAGAATCCGCAGCGACCAGCCCAAGCGCCGTCTGGATCTCACGGACTTCCAAGACATCGCGGGGACGAATCTCTTCCTCCTGTAGCAAACTGAGAACCTGGTCGGCATAGCTGGGACGCGGCTCCTTCGGATAGACGATCAACCGCTGGTCCGCGATGTCAGACAGCCGGATCGGGCCCTCGTCCTGGGCCAGCACCGAGTCCTGTGGCAGCGCGACAACCAGACGCTCCTCGCGCAGGATCGTGGCGACGACGTTGGGATCATTATGGCGCATGCGGCCAAACCCAATATCGATGCGGCCTTCTTTCAATGCAGCAACCTGCTGGATCGACAGCATCTCCAGCAACTGGATATCCAGTTCCGGTGCATTCTGGCGCAGCTTGCGCACCAGGACCGGCAGCCCGCCATACAGCGTCGAGGCCACGAAGCCGATGGAGAGCACCCGATTGCGGTTCATGCCCACCCGCCGTGTGGCGTCTTTCATCTGGTCCACGCGCCCAAGGACCTGCAACGCCTGTTCATAGAGAAGCCGTCCGGCGTCGGTCAGCTTCACGGGCCGGCTTGTGCGGGTGATCAGGATGACGCCCAGCTCCTCCTCCAGTAACTGGATCTGCCGGCTCAGCGGTGGCTGGGCGATGTTCAGCTGTTCCGCGGCACGGGTGAAATTGCGCTCTCTCGCGACAGCGACAAAATAGCGGAGCTGACGCAAGTCCATCGGATTCTTTCCTTCACGCAAAGTATTCTGCACCGAAGCATCATAGTCTTCGTGGATGCCTGACGGATCATAATACCCAAAGGGTATGGCTTCAAACCGAAACGGTGTTGGACGGGGCGCTGTGCGGGAGGCATTTTGGCCTCATGAACCAGTCATTCGCCCCCCTCGCTTCCACTACCACCGCCACCCCCGTCATCACGCGGGTCGAGACGGTGATCCTTGATCTGCCGACCATCCGGCCACACAAGCTGTCGGTTGCGACCATGAACGGTCAGGTTCTGATGCTGGTCCGCGTCCACTGCAGCGACGGTATCGTTGGCGTCGGCGAGGGGACAACCATCGGCGGTCTGGCCTATGGCGGCGAAAGCCCCGAAAGCATGAAGACCAATATCGACACGTGGTTCGCGCCGCTGATGATCGGTCAGGATGCCACCCGCGTGCAGTCGCTGATGGCGCGGATCGGCAGGATGGTCCGCGAAAATCGCTTTTCCAAGTCCGCGGTCGAGACCGCACTGCTGGACGCCCACGGTCGGCGTCTTGGCCTGCCGGTCAGCGAACTGCTGGGCGGGCGGCGGCGGGATCGCCTGCCCGTGGCCTGGACGCTGGCTTCGGGCGACACGGCGCGCGACATCGCAGAGGCCGAGCGCATGCTGGACCTGCGCCGCCACTGTGTCTTCAAGCTGAAGATTGGTGCGCGGGCGCTGCGCGAGGATATTACCCATGTCGCCGCCATCGGGCAGGCGCTTGGCGAAAGGGCGTCCATCCGCGTCGACGTGAACATGGCCTGGTCCGAAGGGGAGGCCGCCTTTGGCATGGCGGCGCTGGCCGATGCAGGCTGCCTGCTGGTCGAACAACCGGTGGCCTCAAGCGCGGCGATGGGTCGGCTGGTGCGCCGCTTTCCGATCGCGCTGATGGCCGATGAATCACTGACCGGACCCGAAAGCGCGTTCGAGATCGCCCGCGTGCAGGGTGCGGACGTCTATGCGGTCAAGCTGGAGCAAAGCGGCGGCGCGTTCAACGCCTTGCGCGTGGCGGCTATCGCCGATGCGGCGGGGATCGGCCTTTACGGCGGCACGATGCTGGAGGGGGCGGTGGGCACGGTGATTTCGGCCCATACGTTCTCGACCTTTGCCAATCTGCAATGGGGGACCGAACTGTTCGGACCGCTGCTGCTCACCGAAGAAATCCTGACCGAGCCGCTGGACTACAGCGACTTCGAGCTGACGGTTCCGGCCGGCCCCGGTCTCGGACTGTCTTTGGACGAGGACCGCGTGGCGTTCTTCTCGCGCGACGGACTGCGCAAGACGATCAGCCTGCCCAGAGGGGTTGTGTGACGATGCTGTACCAGGTGATCATGACGGTCGATCTTCCCCGGGACCTTGCGTCCGAAGAGGCCACCCGGATCCTTGCGCAGGAAAAGGCCTATTCCCAGGATCTGCAGCGCAGCGGCAAGTGGCGCCATATCTGGCGGATCGCCGGACAATACGCGAACTGCAGCATCTTCGATGTGCGCGACCATGACGAGCTGCACCAGATCCTGTCCGGCCTGCCACTGTTCCCGTTCATGGAGATCAGCGTCACGCCTCTGCTGCGCCATCCGTCGGCCATCAGAGAGGACGACCGCTAGTCATGCCCAACGGCGGGGAGGGAGCCCCGCCGACCCAGTTTCCAAAAGAATCCAGGAGGAGAACCCGATGACCGTGACCATCTTCAACCGACCCGATGTCCAGGAATTCCTGAACGAGCTGAGCGGCCTGAACAACAAGGATGGCGATCCGCGGATGAAGCAGATCGTGCACCGCCTGATGTCTGACCTGTTCAAGGCAATCGACGATCTGAATATCACCCCCGACGAATACTGGCAGGGCGTGGCCTGGCTGAATGATCTGGGCGCCGCTGGTCAAGTGGGGCTGGTCTCACCGGGCCTTGGCATCGATCACTTCATGGATGAGAGGCTGGACGCCATTGACGCGGCCATGGGCATCGAAAACCCGACCCCGCGCACGATCGAAGGTCCGCTTTACGTGGCCGGCGCCCCGGAGTCAGTGGGCTTCGCACGACTGGACGACGGAAACGACACCAACGGTCAAACGCTGATCATGCAGGGCAAGGTTCATGGCGCAGACGGCCAGCCGCTGCCCGGCGCCAAGGTCGAGGTCTGGCATTGCGACACGCGCGGTTTCTATTCGCATTTTGACCCGACCGGTCAGCAGGCCCCCTTCAACATGCGCCGCACGATCATTGCCGACGACCAGGGTTGCTACAAGTTCCAGAGCATTCTGCCGAGTGGTTACGGCGTGCCCCCCGGCAGCCCGACCGAGGGTTTGCTGACCGCCCTTGGACGGCACGGCCAGCGGCCCGCTCATATCCACTTCTTCGTCAGCGCCGATGGACATCGCAAGCTGACGACGCAGATCAATATTGAGGGCGATCCGTTGATCCACGACGACTTCGCTTATGCGACGCGCGAGGGCCTGATCCCCAAAGTCGTGGAACGGTCGGATGAGCAGAGCATTCATGCCAACAACCTGAACGGTCCGTTTGCCGAGATCGTTTTTGACATCCACCTGACGGCCCTGATCGACGGTGTGGACAACCAGCTGAACGAACAGCGCCGCCGCGCAGCCGCCTGACGGAGCCCTGCAGGCAGCCGCCCGACGCGGCTGCCTCGATCCGCATCCATCTTTCACCAATGACATCTGAGCAGGGCATGCCCGTATCCGGCGCATCCCCTGGGGGAGGACCACTCATGTCTGCGATCATCGACAAGGCCCGCGATCTGGATACCCTGCTGGCGACAGCCGTGCAGGACGACGCCCAGGCCGGGCTGTTCCGCTGCCGCCGCGACATCTTCACGAACGAGGATCTGTTCGCGTTGGAGATGAAGCACATCTTCGAGGGTAACTGGGTTTATCTGGCCCATGAGAGCCAGATCCCCGACGTCAACGACTACTACACTACCTGGATCGGCCGCCAGCCCATCGTCATCACCCGCGACAAGACAGGAACGCTGAACGCGGTCATCAATGCCTGCGCCCACAAGGGTGCAATGCTGTGTCGCCGCAAGCAGGGCAACAAGGGCAGCTTCACCTGTCCGTTCCACGGCTGGACCTTTGCCAATACGGGCAAGCTGCTGAAGGTCAAGGATGCCAAGACCACGCAGTATCCCGACCAGTTCAACACCGATGGCTCGCACGACCTGACCCGCGTAGCCCGGTTTGAAAGCTATCGAGGGTTCCTGTTCGGCAGCCTGAACCCCGATGTGGCGCCGCTGACCGATTACCTGGGCGAAACCACGGTGGTCATCGACCAGATCGTCGACCAGGCCCCCGAGGGGCTGGAAGTGCTGCGCGGGAATTCCAGCTACATTTATGACGGCAACTGGAAGCTGCAGATGGAAAACGGCTGCGACGGTTATCACGTCAGCTCGGTCCACTGGAACTATGCCACCACAATGGACCGCCGCAGCGAGACCGGCACCAAGGCGGTCGATGCCAACAGCTGGAGCAAATCCAAGGCTGGCGTCTACGGGTTCGACAACGGCCATATCCTTCTGTGGACCAACACTGCCAATCCCGAGGTGCGCCCGGTCTTCAACCGCCGCGACGAGATTGCCGCCCGCTTGGGCGAGGACAAGGCTGGCTTCATCGTCAACCAGACGCGCAACCTGTGCCTCTATCCGAACGTCTTCCTGATGGACCAGTTCAGCACTCAGATCCGCGTGGTCCGACCGCTGTCGGTGGACCGGACCGAGGTCACCATCTTCTGCTTCGCACCAAAGGGAGAAGGTGCCGAAGACCGTGCCACCCGCATCCGCCAGTACGAGGACTTCTTCAACGTGTCCGGCATGGGCACGTCGGACGACCTGGAGGAATTCCGTGCCTGCCAGACCGCTTATGCCGGCAGCGCGCCGCTGTGGAACGACATGTCGCGTGGTGCGCCGCTGTGGATCCACGGCGCGGACGACAATGCCCGCCGCATGGGTCTGAACCCGCTGATCTCTGGAGAGCGCAGCGAGGACGAAGGGCTGTTCGTCTGCCAGCACGAATACTGGGCCCGCGTCATGCGCGATGCCCTGGCCAGCGAGAAGACGGGAGAGATGGCATGAGCATCGATCATCACGCGATCTGCGCGTTCCTTTACCGCGAAGCGCGCCTGCTGGATGACCGGCAATGGGATGAGTGGCTGACCTGCTATGCGCCCGATGCCTCCTACTGGATGCCGGCCTGGGACGACAACGACCAGACGACCGAAGATCCCCAATCCGAGATCTCGCTGATCTACTATCCAAACCGCGAGGGGCTGGAAGACCGGGTGTTCCGCATCAAGACGGAACGCTCCGGCGCATCCACGCCTGAGCCGCGCACCAGTCACGCGGTCCAGAACGTCGAGATGGTGGCCGATCGCGGCGACGAGGTCGATGTCCGCTACAACTTCCACACGCTGAACCACCGCTACAAGGCCACGGATCAGTTCTTCGGGACCATGTTCGTCACCCTGCGGCGGGATCCGGACGGGCTGCGCATCGCGGCCAAAAAGATCGTCCTGAAAAACGACTACATCCGCCAGGTCATCGACGTCTATCACGTCTGACCGCCGACCCCGCACAACCGCAAGGAGGAGGCGACCATGTGCTACACCATAGCCCTGAATTTCGAGGACGGGGTCACCCGCTTCGTTGACTGCAAGCCCGGAGAGAAGGTTCTCGATGCGGCATTCCGCAACAAGATCAATCTGCCGATGGACTGTTCCGACGGCGTCTGCGGCACCTGCAAGTGCCGCGCCGAGAGCGGCGCCTACGACCTGGGCGACGATTTCATCGAGGACGCCCTGACCGAGGACGAGGCGGGGCAGGGGCTGGTGCTGACCTGCCAGATGGTGCCATCGTCCGACTGCGTGCTGTCGGTGCCAACCACATCGCAGGCCTGCAAGACCAACCAGCAGGCGTTCGCGGCCACGGTGACCCGGATCGAGCCGCATCATGATGCCGCCGTCGTTCTGGAACTGACCATGGATGATACGGCCACGGCTCCTGCATTTCTGCCAGGGCAATACGTCAATATCGACGTTCCCGGCAGCGGTACTCACCGATCCTACTCCTTCAGCACCGCGCCGGGCGAGCGCAACCTGGAATTCCTGATCAAGAAGATCCCCGATGGGGTGATGAGCACCTGGCTGTCGCGTGCCAAACCGGGCGATCAGTTGCAACTGACCGGCCCGATGGGCAGCTTCTACCTGAGAGGGGGCGATGGTCCGCTGTTGTGTCTGGCAGGCGGTACCGGGCTGGCTCCGTTCCTGTCGATGCTGGAGGTGCTGGCGCGTGCCGGATCGCGGCGGCAGATCCACCTGATCTATGGCGTGACGCGCGATCTGGATCTTGTTCTGGTGGACCGCATCATGGCGCTGGCCAGGCGGCTGCCGAACCTGACCGTCGCGACTGTGGTTGCCGATCCGGCCTCGGATCACCCGCGCACGGGTTGGGTGACCCAACACATGCCGGAGGAGATGTTGGCGGCGGGCGATGTCGACATCTATCTGTGCGGCCCCCCACCGATGGTCGATGCCGTCAGGCAGTATCTCAATGACCACAAGGTCGAACCGGCCAGCTTTCATTACGAGAAATTCACGCCGAACGCACCGCTGAAGGCCAGTGCATGACTGCCGCGGTGTTTGCCGGACGCTTTGCGGGCAAGGTGATCGTGGTCACCGGCGCGGCCCAGGGCATCGGCCGGGCGGTGGCGCTGCGCGCCGCGGCCGAAGGTGGCCGCGTACTGTTCGTGGACCGGGCCGATTTCCTGGCCGAAGTTGTGGCCGAGGCCCAGGGAGATGCCGCAGGCTTTACTGCCGACCTGGAGACCTGGGCAGGGGCGAACGCCGCCATGCGCAATGCCGCCGATACCTTTGGCGGCATCGACATTCTGATCAACGTGGTGGGCGGTGCGATCCGTATGCGCCCACTGGCCGAATTTGAACCTGACCAGATCGACGCCGAGATCCGCCGGTCGCTGATGCCGACTTTGTATGGTTGCCATGCGGTCCTGCCGCATCTGGCCGCGCGGGGCGGCGGCACCATCGTCAACGTGTCGTCGAACGCGACACGCGGCATCCACCGGGTGCCTTACTCGGCGGCCAAGGGGGGCGTGAACGCGATCACGCGATCCCTCGCGATGGAGGTGGCAGGCCAGAACATCCGCGTCGTGGCCACCGCACCCGGCGGAACCGAGGCACCCCCGCGCCGCATCCCGCGCAATGCCGCGGGCGACAGCCCGGATGAGCGGCAGTGGATGGCGCAGGTCGTGGAACAGGTGACCGGGTCCAGTGTCCTGAAACGCTATGGGACCATCGACGAACAGGCCGCGCCGATCCTGTTCCTGGCGTCCGACGAGGCATCCTACATCACCGGGTCCGTCCTGTCCGTCGCGGGAGGCGACGAGGGCTGACACCGAAACAACAACAGGGAGGAGAATGACGATGCGTACGATAGACGTGAATGAGGCCATTGACCAAAGTCCGTTCGGGCAATTTCAGTGGCTGGTGGTTGCGCTGTGCGGCACCCTGCTGGTGGTCGACGGCTATGATGTGTTCGTGGCGGGGACGGTCCTGCCGACGCTGATCCAGGAATGGGGCCTGACCAAGCCGCAGGCGGGTGCGCTTCAGGCATGGGCGCTGTTCGGCATGATGTTCGGCGCCTTGATCCTGGGCCCGCTGGCCGACCGGATCGGCCGGAAGAAGGGCGTGGCCATCAGCTTCGTGCTGTTCACCTCTGCCACGGTTTTGACGGGGTTTGCCGACACGCCCGGACAGTTCAAATTCTTCCGCTTCATCGCAGGTCTGGGTTGTGGCGGCCTGATGCCCAATGCAGTCGCGCTGATGAACGAGTATGCACCCAAGCGTCTGCGCGGCACGATGGTCGCGCTGATGTTCTCGGGCTATTCGGTGGGCGGCATGGTTGCGGCGGGGCTAGGCATCGGCCTGATCCCCAGCTTCGGCTGGCAGCCGATGTTCTTCATCGCCGCGGTGCCGCTGTTGCTGTTGCCGCTGATCCTGTGGAAGCTGCCTGAGTCGCTCGGCTTCCTGATCAAGCAGGGCAAGCAGGAAGAGGCGAAGCGCATCTTCGCCAAAATCAATCCTGCAATGCCGCTGGCCGCCGACGACCGACTGGTCTTTACCGAGGTGAAGGGCGCCTCCGCGTCGGTCGCCGAACTGTTCCGGCATGGCCGACTGCTGCGTACGTTGATGCTGTGGCTGTCGTTCTTCTGCTGCCTGCTGTTGGTCTATCTGCTGTCGTCCTGGTTGCCCAAGGTTCTGCAGGAAGCGGGCTATGCCGAACGCGCCAGCCTTCTCAGCCTGTTCTCGCTGAACTTTGGCGGCATGGCTGGCGCGATCATGGGCGGCAGGCTGGGTGACCGGTTCGGCCTGCCGCGTGTCGTCGTGGGCTTCTTTGCGGCGGCCGCACTGTCCATCGCGCTGATCGGCGTCAATCCGGCACCGGGGCTGCTGTTCGCGCTGATCTTCGTCGCAGGTGCGACCACCATCGGGACGCAGATCCTGCTCTATGCCAGCGTCGCGCAGCTCTACAATCTGTCAGTGCGTTCGACGGGGCTGGGCTGGGCGTCCGGTGTGGGTCGCATCGGCGCCATCGTCGGACCGACGATGGGCGGGGTGCTGTTGGCAAAGGAACTGCCCTTGGGTCAGAACTTCCTGATCTTCGCGCTGCCCGCTGCCATCGCGACTCTTGCGATGATGGTCTTTGCCCTCAGCAATGCCCGCAGCACCGAAAGGGCGCAGTTGGCGACAGTCTGAAGATCATCTGATAGCGCGCAGTCGTTAGGCTGCGCGTCTTTTCTTTTGGAGATTACGCCATGCCATACCTGAACCTTCCTACGCACCACCTGCATTACCGCATCGATGGGGCAGGGGAAGACAAGCCTTGGCTGACCTTCTGCAACTCTCTCGGCACCGATCTGCACATGTGGGACGCGCAGATTGCGGATCTAAAGTCGGATTTCCGGATCTTGCGCTACGACCGACGGGGACATGGCAAGTCCGAAGCCCCACCAGCTCCCTACGAGATGGCCGATCTGGGGGGAGACGTCATTGCGTTGCTGGATGCCTTGGGCATCGATTGCACCCATTTCTGCGGGCTGTCGATCGGTGGGCTGACGGGGCAGTGGCTGGCGATCCATGCTGGCAAACGTCTAGACCGCATTGTTTTGTGCGCGACTGCTGCCCGCATCGGCACCGTGGACAGCTGGACCTCCCGGATTGCAGACGTCACCGAGAACGGTTTAAGCCCTCTGATCACATCGACAGCTGATCGGTGGTTCTCGCCGGAGTTTCGGCAGGTTCATCCTGATGCCGCCGCGGCAGTTCTTGGCCAATTTGAACAGACATCTGTCGATGGATACATGGGATGCTGCGCAGCGCTGGCCCGTGCAGATTTCCGCAAACAGATTCATGATATCAAGAACCCCGTGCTGGCAATATCAGGGGGGGATGATCCGGTCTGTCCGCCTGCCAACCTTGAGGCTCTCGCCGGTGTTACCAATGGGAGGCATGTCTCCCTGCCTGGGCGGCATATCGTCAATGTGGAATCGACCTTGCGATTCAATGACGTCCTTCATGATTTTCTTACCGTTGCAGCCTTGCCATGAGCGTAGGCTGGAGACCTCGCATACGGAAGAAGTAACTGCTCACGCCATGCGTAACACGTAGGGGGACAGTTTTTTACGGCCCATTTCACGCTGGCCTCAAAAGATGCCTAGTGCGCGTCCTCAATAATGGCGCATATCGAGCATGTCGGGTTTGCTGTCGTCTAGGATGTGAATTTGGCTGGCGATCTCGTACCCAATTAGGGGTTTCCAGTTTCTAAGTCGACCGATTTGTCCGCCGGTCCGAACCGGGGCGACGCGAACTGCGACTGGTGCCAAAGCGGATAGATCTGGGGCGGGCGACTGACCGCATTCAGACGTGTAAGGTCTTCGGGCGATAGTGTCAGGTCCAGAGCCCGAAAGTTCGCCTCGAACTGCGCGGTCGAGGTTCCGCCAACAACCAGAGACGCAACGGCGGGTCGCGTCAGCGTCCAAGCCAAGGCGATCTGCGCGGCCTCGATGTCATATGCGGCGGCGATGTCATTCAGGACATCGACGATCCGCCACAGACGCTCCTGATCCCGGATGGGCGGTTCAGACCATCCGCGGTCCTGACGGCTGTCGGGTGCCACAGGCTGCTGCCGCGTGTGCTTTCCGCTGAGAAGGCCCGCCGCCAGCGGGCTCCAGACGGTGACGCCGATGCCTTGGTCCACCGAAAGCGGCAGAAGCTCGTATTCCGCCTCGCGCGCTTCCAGAGTGTAATGAATCTGCTGAGTGACGAAGCGCTGGAAATGGCCGCGGTCGCTGGCCATCAGCGACTTCATGATCTGCCAACCCGTATAGTTTGAACAACCAGCATAGCGGATCTTGCCCTGCCGTGTCAGGCTGTCCAGCGCCTCCATCGTCTCCTCGACCGGGGTCTGGCCGTCCCATTCGTGGATGTGGTAGATGTCGATATGATCGCGACGCAGCCGCTTGAGCGACCGCTCGCATTCGCGGATCAAGTGCCAGCGGCTGGCGCCCTCGTCGTTCGGCCCGTCCCCGATTCTCATCCGCGCTTTGGAGGAGATCAGGATGTCCGGGTTGCGGTCCGCCAGCACCTCACCTACGATTTCCTCTGACAGGCCTGTCGAGTACATGTTTGCGGTGTCGATCAGGTTGACCCCGTAATCGGTGCAGCAATCGATCAGCCGTGCGGCCTCGGTCACGCCCTGGCTGGCGATGGCTGCAAAGGGCCCCCGGCCTCCGAACGAAAAAGTGCCCATGGACAAGGCCGAGACCTTTAGTCCGCTGCGCCCCATGATGCGGTATTTCATGCCGCTCTCCTTGTCTTGAATTCAGGACCCGGCGTGCCGTGCCGCGGTGTGCCTTACAAAATTTGCCATCGTTTCGATCAGGATGACCGCAACGGTGCCGCCGGCATCCTGGATGCCGCGAGTCTTTTCCTGAAACGCCGCCGCCTTGCCGTGCTGGGCCACCAGGTCCCTGGTCCGCTCCAATGCATCGACCGCGACGGCATGCGCGTTGTCCAGCGCCGTCGACAGCCCCGTGCCCGCCTTGGCATCGGCCTCGACGCTCATGGCGATCGGGTCGAGCACGTCCAGGACCGTCTTGTCGCCCACCTGCGCGCGGCCCCGCTGCGCGACGCCGTCGCGAAACGCCCGCCAGAATAGCGCCATCTGTTCAGTTCTCAGGTCGTCGCAATCCTTGGCCGAGGCCGAACCGCGCAGAAAGCCGGTGGCCATCAGGGTGCCCATCGTCGATGGGGCCGCGCGGGCGATTGCGGCACCGGCTGCCTTCAGCTGTGCTTCGATCGGGGCGTCGCCTAGTTCGGACACCGCTTTGTCGGCGGCGACGAAGCCTTTGGCCATGGTGAGGCCAAGATCGCTGTCGCCGACCTGTCCGTCCAGTGTGATCAGAGCCTCTTTCTGGTCTGCAAACACCTTGGAAAGGCGTGCGAAAAGTTGCGGAATGTCATGCGCCGTCAGCCTGTCCATCGTCCCCTCCATCACTGGGCGATATGCTTGAAGAAGGGCGTGTTCGCGCCCATCGCGATCAGCGGCTGCAGTTCGTCGTCCAGTTGCAGGACCGATATGGACGCACCCGCCATCTCCATCGACGTGGCGAACTCGCCGATGAAGACATGCCTGATCCGCGCACCAGCCTGATCCAGCACCTGCGCCGTGCGGCGATAGATGACGTAAAGCTCCTCCAGAGGCGTAGCCCCCAGCCCGTTGATCAGCACCGCGACGTCCTTTTCCGTCTCATAGCTCTGTTCGGCGAGGATGCGGGCCATCATCTCGTCGACCATCTCGTTCGCGGGTGTCAGTGTCTTGCGGGTGATGCCCGGCTCTCCGTGGATGCCCATGCCGATCTCCATCTCGTCCGCGCCGATCTGAAAGCTGGGCCGACCGACCTCGGGGACGATGCAGGGCGACAGGGCCACGCCGATTGTCCGAGTGCGCGCGCTGGCCTTTTCGGCCAGACGCGCCACCTCGTCCAAGGGCTTCATCGCGGCGGCGGCGGCCCCGGCAGCCTTGTAGGCAAAGAAGATCCCGGCGACCCCCCGCCGCTTGTGTTCCTCGCCCACGACCGAAGACGCGACATCGTCGCGGCCCAGCACGGTCATGGTCCTGATACCCTCCAGATCGGCCAGTTCCCCGGCCATGTCGAAGTTCATCAGATCGCCGCTGTAGTTTCCGTAAAGGTACAGCACCCCCGCGCCCTGGTCTACATGACGGGTCACGTCCAGCACCTGCTCGGATGACGGCGATTGAAACACACCGCCCACGCCCGCGCCGTCCAGCATGTTCTCGCCCACGAATCCCAAGAATAGCGGCAGGTGGCCCGAACCGCCGCCGGTCACCAGCCCGACCTTGCCGGGCACCGGATTGGTGCGCACGAAACAGCGCAAGTCGTCACCGACATGCGTCACCTCGGGATGGGCAAGATAGATGCCCTCCAGCATCTCATCGACAAAGTCTTCGGGATTGTTAAGGAATTTCTTCATTGCTCTACTCCGGGTATCAGGTGGTGGTCTTGCGGTCGCGCAGGACGAAGAACGCGGCGGCCAAGAGGATGAAGGCGCCGACGACGACGCGCTGCCAGGTGCTGGGAATGCCGACCAGGACCAGGACGTTGTTCACGACCGTCACCAGAAGGACACCGATGACCGTGCCCAGGACCGACCCGGTGCCGCCGGTGATGCGCGCCCCGCCCAGGATCACGGCCGCGATGACGATGATCTCCGTCCCGGCAAAATCGAACGGATTGGCCATCCGGTTGGCCGAGGCCTGGATGACCCCGGCCATGCCCGCCAGCCCGCCCGCGAAGGCAAAGGCGAAGACTTGGACCGCGCGGATGTTGTAACCCAGCCTGGCGGCGACATCGGCCTTGCCGCCCACGGCAAAGATGGCGCGGCCCATCAAGGTGCGGTTGAAGACGAACCAAGTGAGGACGGCGGCCAGCGGAAAGCTTAGGAAATAGACCGGCAGGCTGACGGTGGCGCCGCCGCGCGTGGTGATGTCCACCAGCGACCATTGCCCAAAGGCGACCATCTGCGACGGCATCTCCATCAGCCAGACCGTTCCCACGAACACCAGCAGGATCCCGCGAAAAACGTACAGCGTGCCGATGGTGACGATCAGCGCGGGCGCGCGCAGCTCATGGACCAGAAGGCCGTTCACGATGCCCAGCACGATGCCCGTCGCGACGCACAGCACGACGATCAGCGCCATCGGCATGCCCGGGAACACGTTCAGCACCAGCGTGCTGATCCCGTACATGGCCACCGCCCCCACAGCGGGAAACGACACGTCGATGCCGCCCGAGGCCAGCACGGTGAACACGCCCAAGGCGAACAGCCCTGTCACGACACTGGCCCGCCCCATGTCGATCAGCGATGACGGCTGCAGGAAAGCCGGGTTGATAAGGGCGACCGATGCGCAGATCGCGACCAGTAGGATCAGGCTGACTGCTTCTGGATGGGCGCGCAGGAACGCGAAGACGCCGGCGGTCGGCGCGCGTTCGGGGTCGGTAGATGGACTGTCGATCATGTGCGGCACCACGGTCATTCTACAAGCTCCGCCTGGCTGGCAAGCATGGATTGATAGATACGGTCCTCGTCCACCTCGATGGCGCGAAGATCCTCGATGATGCGGCCCGAATTCATCACCAGGATGCGGTCGCAGTTCTGCAGCAGTTCCGGCAGGTCGTCCGACACGATCAGCAGGCCGATGCCGCGACCGGCCATCTCCTGGATCGCGCGAAAGATCGTCTCCTTGGAACCTACGTCGACGCCCACGGTCGGCCCGTGCAGGATCAGCAGCCGCGGATCGATGCTGAGCCAGCGCCCGATCAGAACGCGCTGCTGGTTGCCGCCCGACAGCGCGCCGACCGGCAGGTCGATGTCGGCGGTGTTCAGGTTCATCCCGGCAGCTATCCCGCGGGCGGCGTCGCGGCCCTTGCGGCGGTCGATCAGGCCAAGGTGACCCGCGATTCGGCCCAGGATCAGCGGCACGGCATTCTCGAAGATGGATTTCTCGATGAACAACCCTTCGGACAGCCGATCCTCGGGGACATAGCCGATGCGGTGGTCAATGGCCTCGGAGGGCGATCCGATGCGCACCGGCTGTCCGTCCAGAAACAGGCTGCCGCTGTCGGTCGACAGGTGACCGGCCAATGCCATCGCCAGCTCGTTCCGACCAGAATCCGACAGGCCGGTTATCCCGAGGATCTCACCGCGGTGCAGGGTGAAGGAGATGTCGCGAAACGCCTGTCCGTAGCCCAGCCCCTTTGCCGTCAGCAGAACCTCGGGCTGGGGGGCGCCGGTGCGGAACCGCACGGCCTCGATCTCGCGCCCGGTCATCAGCTCGGCCAATCTGGCGCGAGAAAAGCTCTCTATCGGGCCTTGCGCGACGCTCAGCCCGTCGCGAAAGACGATGGCGTCGCCACCGATCCGATAGCACTCTTCCAGCTTGTGAGTCACGAACAGCACGGCGACATTCGCATCCAGCAGCCGGTTGACCACCTCAATCAGCGTCTCGACCTCGTGCCGGGTCAGCGACGTGGTGGGTTCGTCCATGATCACCAGCCGCGCCTCGGCGGCGATGGCGCGCGCAATCGCGACGCGCTGGCGGATCGCCAGGGGCAGATCGCCCACGACGCTGTTCAACAGCGCCTCGACCGGGTCCAAGCCCACCTTGCCAAGCGCGGCGGCGGCGGTGGCATAAACGCGCGTCCGGTCGAGCAGCCGCAGCAGCCGCCCATGCCCGGCCACAAGCTGTTCGCCAAGGGCGACGTTCTCGGCCACGGTCAGGTTCGGCAACAGCGACAGGTCCTGATAGACCGTCTCGATCCCCGCCTGCAGCGCTGCCATCGGCGACAACTTGGGGACCAGTTCCCCGTCCAGCAGGATGCTGCCTTCGGTCGGGGCATGGGCGCCCGACATGATCTTGATGACCGTGCTTTTGCCGCAGCCGTTCTCGCCCAGCAGATGATAGGCCTTTCCGGCCTCGATGGTCAGGTCCACCCCGGACAGGGCGCGCACACCGCCGAACCGCTTGTGGATTCCGCGAAGTTGCAGGAAGGGCGGGGTGGAACGGGTGGGCTCGGTCATCGGAAAAGGCTCCGTTGGGACAAGGTCGCGGGGTCGGACCGCCCCGGATGCAGGCTGGCTGCAGCCGGGGCGGTCCTTGTCATGGTTCGAGATCAGAATAGGCGTTCGGCGTAGGTGTCCTTGTCGACGATCACCATGCCGTTGCCGACAACCAGCTTTCCTTCGCCGGCGCCCTGCGTGACGGACACCGCCTCATAGCCCTCGACGCCAAGATCCATGCCGTCCTCCAGCTCACCCCCCTCCAGCAGGATGCGGGCAACCTCGTTCATTGCCATTCCGGCCTTTTGCGGGTCCCAGAACCCGATAGCCGTGATGGCGCCGCTGTCCAGATAGGCCGCTGACGGGTTCGGCAGTCCGGTGCCCACAAGACAGACCTGACCGGTCAGGCCGGCCTCCTCGATCGCGCGACCGACGCCAAGGACGTCGTTCCCGGCCGAGGTCTGAAAGCCCTTGATGTCCGGATGCTTGCGCAGGATCTCCTTGGCGGTCTCGTAAGTGCCGTTGGCATCGTCAAAGGACTCGTTGTTAGGATCGACCAGTTCCATGCCGGGATACTGGGCGGCATTCTCCTCGCCTGCGCCGACCCACTGCATGTGCGTGCGGCTGCCCAGAGACCCTACGAAGGTCGTCCATTTGCCTTCTTGACCCATGCATTCCGCCAGCCGCTCGTTCAGCGCAGTGCCGTACTCGGCGTTGTCAAACGCCTCGATGTTGGCCATCGTGTTGACCTGGTTGTCGGCCTCGTGCGTCACGACGATGGTCCCCCGGTCGATAGCGCGCTTGAGCAGCCCCTCCAACACGCCCGGATCCATGGGTACGATGGCCAGTGCGTCGGTGCCTCGCGCCACCAAGTCCTGGACAATCTGCAACTGCTGAGCAGAGTCGGCAGTGGCAGGCCCGACCTGAGAAATCGTCATCTCAGGGTGCTGCTCGGCATACATCTTGACCCCGGTCTCCATCCGGTCGAACCACGGGATGCCGCTGATCTTCACGACGGTGGTGATGGCCTTGCCGTCCTGCGCCCATGCCCCCTGGCCGGCCACCCCCATCACGGTGGTAAGAAGGGCGGCCTTCAGGCCGGTTGTCAGCGCGCGGTGTTTGGTCGTCATTGTCTGTCTCCTCCGAAGAAAGCCCTCATCCTCCCATCATTCCGCGGCGCGAGGGGGGTGCCGGGAAGGTGCGAACGCGGCGATCCTGTCGGTCAGATCGAACCGCGCCACGGCCAGGAAACACAAAAGCAGGATGCCCCAGGCCAGATCTCGAACAAAATTGGACAGCCCGATGAAGTTCAGCAGGCTGGACAGAAGCTGCAGCACGACGGCTGCCAGGATCACGTTCACGATGCGGCCGTGGCCACCCTGCGGACGGACCCCCGCCATCACCGCGATCAGGATCGCGACCAACAGGTACGACGTGCCATAGTCCCATTTGACGTTGACGTTGCGCGCCGCGATGATGATCCCGGCGATCCCCGCCAGCAGCCCCGATATCGCATATGTGGTGGTGATGATCCGCACCCCGCGGAACCCGCTGTAGACCGCCGCCTTGGGGTTCGCGCCAGTCAGCATCAGGCGCATCCCGTACGGCGTCAGGCGCAGTACCACAGCCAGCACCGCTCCGATCGCCAGGAAAATCAGAAAGCTGATCGGCATCCCGAACAAGACCCCGTTGCCCAGCTCGTACAACGGGTCCGGAGAGCCGATGGTCAACGACCGCCCGTCGGACAGCACGACCGCGACGCCTGTGAACAGCATCTGCGTGCCCAGGGTCGCGAGGATTGGCGTGATGGCGAACCGGGAGATGATGATGCCGTTCAGGATGCCCGCGATCAGGCCGACCGTCATACATCCCACGGCAAAGACCACGGTGAACAGCATGGGGGAAGTGGCGGCGTCGACCGTCGCAATGGCGAATATCCCCGCGGCGACTCCGGACATGTTCGCGTTCGCGATGCCCGACAGGTCGATGCCTCCGTTGCCCGCGCACATCGCCAGCATGACGCCGATCGCCAGCAAGCCGATCTCGGGCACCTGTGTCGCCATTGACTGCAGGTTGAACAAGGACAGGAACGCGCCGTCGGACACCAGCCCGCCGAGGGCCAGCAGGACGACGGTCAGGACGCACAATACCGCAAGGTTCGCATCGCGTTTCACCATTTCTCCTCCCCAGGATTTAGTAAAACATTCGCTTGATTTAGTAAAACGCTAGCAGCAAGTTGTTAGTCACGCAACGGATTTGTCAGGGCCCTCGCGGTTTGTCGAAACGGGGGGTCACAGCAGCCTTGGCCTTCGGGCGGTCTTGTATAGAAGGTGGTCTCGACCAGAGGAGGGGGCGTGCGAAACATGGACAAACCAGTCAGAAAGCCCGCGACCCTTCGGCAGGTGGCCGACATGGCCGGCGTGTCGGCCACGACCGCGTCGCTGGTTCTGAACGGCAAGGGCGACATCACGCAGGTCACCCGCGATCGGGTGCTGGCTGCGGCGATGGCGCTGTCCTATGCTCCCAGGCCGTCCAAGACTAAGGCCGACGCGTCGCAGACAATTCGCTTCCTCAAGGTGTCAAAGCATGGCGACACGGTAAACCGCGACCACAACCACTTCATCTCTGACTATATCGACGGCATGTCCCACGAGGCCACGCGCCGGGGCTATAACCTTGAGGTGGTGGCCCATGACGGCGTGGACATCGCGGCCCTGCTGGCCACGGGTGGTGACGGGCGAGGTCAGATCATTTTGGGGACCGAATTATCCGAGGACGACATCCTCAAACTGTCACAAGGTCAGCAGCCAGTAGTGTTCATCGACACTTATTGCCGGCACGTGACCGCGAATTTCGTCGACATGGACAATGATCAAGCCGTCTTCTGCGTCGCGTCGCACCTCCAGGCGTCCCGGCTCGACCGGATCGGCTTCGTCGGAAGCCGTTCCGACGTGACAAATTTCCGGCTGCGTGAACAGGCGTTTTCGCGGGCCTGTAAGCAGCTGGACATCACGGTCGGGGAGCAGGACATCCTGCATGTATCAGCGCGGCGCGACAGAGCCTATGCCGAGGCCAAGCGTCACCTTGCCGCGCAGGACAGTATCGCCCACGCCTATTTCTGCGTGAATGACATTGTGGCCCACGGCCTGATGCGTGCCTTGCAGGAACTGGGGCATCGCATCCCAGAGGACGTTTCGGTCGTGGGCTTTGACAACCTGCCTATGAGCAGCCTTTTGTCCCCGGCTCTGTCCACGATACACGTCCCGAAACGCCAGATCGGCGCGATGGCGGTCAGCTTGCTCGACGGCGTCATCAACGGTGGTCAGACCCAAGCTCCGACGAAAGTGCTTGTGACCGGTCAGCTGATACTCAGAGAGAGCAGCGCAGTGAGAGTAAGCTAAGCGCATCTATGGGTAATTATGTCCCTCTACCAGACTGCTTCACTCTTGCAGATCAAACCCTAACTGTGACATGGGCGCGGAGGTACAAACAGAGAACCCGAACAACAGATCAGGAAACATTTATAGTCTCATGGTCATCAAATAGATTTGTAAGTGCGTGCTGATGGGTTTTATGACGGAGTGGCCTTGATCTACTTCGCCTTCAAAAAGTGCACGTTGAGAACGTGCTCAGACGGTAGAAAGTGGATCGATAAATGCCCTCAATCGATATTGTTAGAGTAGACGATAATCCGTACGAAACCATCGGTGGTATTCGCGAAGACACGGCCTCGCGAGGGGTTGATTTGGAAGGTGCTCAAATCACGGCTGTATATGCTGACGGATCAGTAGAAAATTTGAGATGGCACGCCTTGGATGCGTATACATACGGCGGCGCTACCGGTACCAGCGTCGATATGTCCTTTGGTTTTGATTGGCATGAGTTGGCGGCAACAAAGCTCCTCGCATCGCTTCAAATTAATCTGCAGCCGGCCAACTCTGTATTTGACACGACGTTGGACAGCGATGATCAGTCCGGTGGCTCTACCCCAGGGTCATTGAGTGGCTTTCCTTTCAGACTGGCTCCAGAATATGAAGAGATCGCCGGAAACCTGATCGCAAATTACTCAGGGATCGTAAGTATCTCAGGAAATGAAGCCGTCGGTGACATTTACACAACGATGGTGATTGATTTCACCAACCTCTCTGCGGGCGGCCTTCTGGGCGATCTGAGGTGGAATTCGGACATCGATACCATGAGGGTTTCCGGTGACCTGGTATCATCCAACCAGGGCAATGATACGTTGGTGGGCGGAGCCGGAAACGACACCCTTGACGGGGGGCACGGCACCGACACGGCCGACTATCTGAGCGCCCAGGGCAATGTTCTGGTCAATCTCTCAATGGTAGGTTCTCAAGATGTCGGCGCCTCCCAAGGTCGTGATACCTTGATCAGCATCGAGAACCTGATGGGAAGTCGTTTCAACGACATCCTGATCGGCTCAGCCGATGCGAACGTAGTGGTAGGCAACGAGGGTGATGACCGTATCAATGGCCTTGCAGGAAACGACGTACTGGAGGGTGGTCTTGGCGATGATACGCTTGCCGGGGGTCTTGGAAACGACACCCTAGACGGGGGTGTTGGAGTTGATTGGGCTACGTTCATGGGCGAGAGCCGGGCGGCAAGGCTCGATCTGTCGATAACCGGTCCGCAGGCCACAGGCCATGGCGTCGATGTGGTCCGGAACATCGAAAACATTCATGGTGGGGCAAGCAACGACCTCCTGCTGGGCAATGCCGGGGCCAATGTGATCAGAGGTGGATATGGGGCGGACACCATTCACGGTCGGTATGGCCATGACCTGCTACAGGGCAACGCCGGTGATGACATTCTCAACGGCGGTTTTGGAAACGACTCCCTGGACGGGGGTGTTGGAGTTGATTGGGTCACGTTCATGGGCGAGACCCGGGCGGCAAGGCTCGATCTAGCGGTGACGGGTTCGCAGGCCACAGGTCACGGCGTCGATGTCATCCGGAACATCGAGAACATTCACGGCGGGGCAGGCAATGACCACCTGCTGGGCAATGCTGGAGCCAACCTGATCAGAGGCGGATACGGGGCGGACACCATTCACGGTCGGTATGGCCATGACCTGCTACAGGGCAACGCCGGTGATGACATTCTCAACGGCGGTTTTGGAAACGACTCCCTGGACGGGAGTGTTGGAGTTGATTGGGTCACGTTCATGGGCGAAACCCGGGCGGCAAGGCTCGATCTAGCGGTGACGGGTTCGCAGGCCACAGGTCACGGCGTCGATGTCATCCGGAACATCGAGAACATTCACGGCGGGGCAGGCAATGACCACCTGCTCGGCAATGCTGGAGCCAACCTGATCAGAGGCGGATACGGGGCGGACACCATTTACGGTCGGTATGGCCATGACCTGCTACAAGGCAACGTCGGCAATGACATTCTCGCCGGGGGCTTTGGAAACGACACCTTGGATGGCGGTGTCGGAAATGACCGCATCAGGGGCGGCGCAGGCGCTGACACCTTTGTTTTTAGGAGCGGATCTGACCACGATGTCATTCTCGACTTTCAGGATGATATCGACACGATCCAGCTTCTTGATTTTGAAGTTGCGAACTTTGCGCAGGCTCGTACCTACGCTTCGGAAAGCGGATCCGCTGTTGTCCTCGATTTCGGCCACGGCGACGTCCTGATCATTCACAATACAACGATAAACGCGCTTGGAAACGACCTTGTCTTCGTCTGATGGGGCTGGGCTTGTTGCTGCGGCTTAACCTTGAAATGCGACACAGGCGCTGACTTATTCTGATCTGAGCGGGTGGAGACATGGGCCGTCGCAGCCGGCCCGGATCAGGCGGGTGATCTGCAGAAGTGATAGCTTGGATCTGACATACTTCAGGATGAGGTGTTATGCGCCCAACAACCCCCGTGTGAGCGATCGCGCGGGGGTTGTCTCATGAGGGTCTGCGGTGCGCCGCATCTGCGATCTGTTTTTCATGACGCAGGGCGGCGGCGTGCAAAGCCTCCTCCAGCCTTCGGGCCAGCTCGATCAGGTGGGGCGGGATGTCTGTCATGACTCCGAACCGGACCAGCGTGCCAATGTTCCCGACAAATCCGTGTCCTGTTCGGCGGGTCTGAGCAACGCACTGTCCAGATGATGAGGGGACCTTCGAACAAGGTGAACGAAGGTCCCCATGAAGAGAGTGCGTTTGCTCTTCATGGGCAGAGAACAGAACCCGTTTGAAGATGTTCCTGCCCTTTACGAATTGCGCATGGGTAGGAGTGTGAGTGGCAAGAAATGGAAGTGTGATTTTTTATACCCCCTAACGCTGCTGATTGCCCGGTTCGAGTGTCGCGAAGCTGTCAGCGCGGCACCGCCAGATGCACTAAACTGAGCGTGGTTCCCTCGGTAAGGCAGGCCATGTCCGACACCCCTCAGGTCCCTGATCCGTTTCCGCTCGATTTCGACATCGAGGATGGCCCTTGCTTGGTTTGCAAAGGCAAGCTGGCTGAGGATTGGATCTGCCTGGAATGCGGTGCCGACCACTTCGAGGGCGTCATGCTGTTGATCGGGTATGGAATGCCTCGAAAAGGCGCTCCGCCTCCCTCAGCGAGATGCGACCTGATCTGACTGGCACAGGGGGCGGGGATCAGCCGGGGGTTGTAAGGCGGTTGAGCTGCTTGAGGATCTGCTTCGAGGCCCGAAAATGCATGTGCCGCTTGGGTGCTATCTCCACTGCCTCGCCCGTTCTCGGATTGCGACCCACACGAGCGACCCGGACCTTGCTGAAGAAGCTCCCGAACCCGCGCAACTCCACCCTGTGCCCTTGGCTCAAAGCCTCGGCGATCTCGTCCAGGATCGTGTCCAAAGCTTTTTCCGCGGCAAGCGCGGTCAGATGAGGATTTTCCTGTCGAAGCTTTGCCAGCAGCTCTGAACGGATCACTTTGTCTATCCCTGTTTCGAAAGAAAACCGAACAGGCATTACGATCTCATAGCCCGCCGGATGGAGAACTTTCGATTCTTACTTTTGGGTTCAAGAGATGTGATAGATTTTTGTTACGGCCTTAAAATGCAGGGTAATTGCACATTACGCATGACCGAAAAATATTTTTTCCTGTCTATATGCTCTCCTCATTTTAGATTTGATGGCACATAACTCGGGCGCCGACTGAAAATGTAAGGGTAGCTATGTTTGATATTGATTTCGACACCATGAGCCTTGAGGATCTGAAGCGTCTGAAGCGGGAGCTCGACAAGGCCATTGCCAATTATGATGACCGCCGCAAAGCGGAAGCAAGGCGCGATCTTGAGGAAAAAGCCCGTGAATACGGGTTTTCCCTCTCCGAGCTTGCGGAGGTCAAAACCACGAAGCGGGGGCCCGTCGCCCCAAAGTATCGCAATCCGAGCAATCCGGATCAGGTCTGGACAGGGCGTGGCCGGCAACCGACCTGGTTCCGGGAAGCAATCGAGGCCGGGACCGAGCCTGCCGATCTCATCATCTGAGATCGCGCAAGGCTATGGGCCGGTCATGAACCGGCCCGTTCTCTTTCGAGAGCGAAAATCTGTAGAGCGATTGTTATGCGGCAGACCGCGCAGGGGGGGTATCAGCCCGAAGGTTATGCTCGACAGGCAGAAAACTGCACGGAAAAACAAGGCCGAGTGCAAGTGCTTTGAATTCCTGCTACGTCGCGACCGCATAACGAGTCATAGCCGTCAAAGACCTTCCGTCTTTGGCGGCTTTTTCTATACCGAAATTCAGGTGTTCGACGAGCAGTGCATATGTGAGAGATCGGTTTTTGGAGAGGCCGATGATTCACTACATGATCTATCGAAGCCATACCGAATTGATGCCGTCGGATGATGCTTATCGGCGTATCCTAGAGCAGGCCAGAGCCCGCAATTTCATTCTGGGCGTCACTGGATACCTGCATTGGGAAGATGGGATCATCCATCAATGGATCGAGGGACCTGCTGCAGGGCTTTCGATTGTCGAACAGTACATTTTGTCTGACCGGAACCACCAAAACACTGTCGTCTTGGACAGAGGCTATGGGCCGGAAAGAGAGTTTGAGGATGGTCGATGGCTGAAAACAAGTCCGAGGGGAACTCGTTGTTCGCGTTCATAGCGGCCAGCGCTGTCCCGAGCTCAAATCATGCGGCCTATGCCAGAAACATCATGTCTTTCATGAAGCAGCAGTTGGTCTGACTTCGCCTCAGTCCGATCTTTCGAGAACGACGGGCCGTAGTTGCCTAGGCCCTCTATGACAACTATATTTGTCAAATGGTCGAGTTGATCCGCAGTGCCACTTTTGACCGCTGGCTGACCGGCCTGCAGGATCGTCGGGCGGTTGCCCGGATCGCGGCCCGGCTTGATCGGCTGGCCGGTGGCAATCCGGGCGACGTCCAGCCTGTCGGAAACGGAGTATCCGAGTTGCGGATCCACTACGGGCCCGGCTACCGGGTGTATTTCCTCCAACGGGGCCCGGTTATGATCGTGCTGCTCTGCGGAGGCGACAAGTCGTCCCAAGAGAAAGACATCATCCAGGCCAAGGCTCTGGCCGCAGAATGGAAGGGTTGAACGATGACCGAAGAAGCCTTTGCCCGCTACGACAGTGCCGATTACCTCAAGACGGAAGAGGACATCGCCGCCTATCTGGAGGCGGTCATGGATGAGTCGGGCGATGATCCGGCCTACATCGCCCGTGCATTGGGCGTTGTGGCACGAGCCCGGAACATGACGGCACTGGCCCGCGAGGTGGGCATGAGCCGGGTCGGCCTCAGTAAGGCTCTCTCCGGTGAGGGAAACCCGACCCTGTCCACGGTGATGAAGGTCGCCAAGGCGCTTGGCCTCAAGGTCTCGATCCAGCCGGGCACGTGACCATATTTCAAGTCTGAAAGAACGGCCTTAGGAGACGTTCCAAAACACAGCAGGGATGCCGAAATGCAATTTCGGTAGACATCGGCCATATCCTGCAACTGCAACACCCCCTCAAGTCGTCCATCAGTCCGTCTGTTTTGGTGGATCGATCCAGATACCACAGAAGCGACTGCCATCGCTGGTGGACGCGACTTGTCCGCCTCCTGCCATGCAATAGGTGAAAGGGTACTTCCCAAACTCCCGTGCATCTCCGCGCCTCTGGATTAGGAGCAGCACCACGATGCCCAGAACGGCCCCCAGAGCCGCAATTCCCCCGAAGACGGCCAGAACAGACACCCCCTCCGAAGCTGTAGAGGGCCTGCTGGCGGCCCGTGATGGCTTCCAAGCGCATATATGGTCGGCAGCCGCGCTAGGAATACCGGTCCCTTTGTTTCATCATTCGTAGAAGCTTGTCCTGAGTGCAGCCCAACCTGAGAGCGATCCGAATGCGCGGGTAGGTGTTGGATATGGTCTGGCCCAATTCTAGTTCGGATTTTCCAGACGTGACTACGTCGTTGATCGACAGCTCAATAGCCGCATACCGACGGATGCTACTGCCGGTGTGTCATCGACGACCAGTTCAGCCTGCCGTCGTCGAGATCCGGGGCGTCAGTAAGTTTGAGGACAATACTCATGGCGTGCGCAGGCAAGCGCCAGAAATAGGTGCTTTGAGGTTGGAATGGCAGGGATATATCCTAAGTCGGAATGCAACCAATAGGTGTATAAGCTTGTTCATATAAAAGGGAAATCGACCGTCCTACGGCAAGCAAGACCAGAAAGGACCAGCCATGCAAATTCTTGTGGTGGAGGACAATGCCAGTACCGCTAGAGCACTCGAACTCATGCTGACGACTGCGAAGCACGGCGTGTTTATGACTGGCACGGGGGAGGAGGGTATCGATCTTGCGAAGAACTATGAGTATGACCTCATCATTCTAGATCTCGATCTTCCTGACATGAACGGTATGGACGTCCTGCGCCATCTCCGCATCGCGAAGATAAACACCCCCATTCTTATCCTGACCGGTTCGGACGATACCGAGAGCAAGTTGCGGGGATTTGGCTTCGGCGCAGACGACTACATGACAAAGCCGTTCAACCACCAGGAACTGCAGGCTCGCATTCAGGCAATCATCCGTCGGTCCAAGGGGCATAGCCAAGCGATGGTCGAGCTTGGAGATCTTACGATCAATCTTGATACGCGGACGGCTGAAATCAGGGGCAAGGAACTGAAGCTAACCGGCAAGGAGTATCAAATTCTTGAGCTGCTGAGTCTGCGCAAGGGCAATGTCATCGGCAAGGAAGCGTTCCTGAATCACCTTTACGGGGGGATCGACGAACCGGAGGCCAAGATCGTTGACGTCTTCGTTTGCAAGCTGCGCAAGAAGCTGTCCGACGCCATGAATGGGCAAAATATGATCGAGACGGTCTGGGGCCGAGGCTACGTTCTTCGTGAGGCGCAACCGGCAAAGCAGATCACCGCGCGCGCTTGACGTTAAATCGAGGGACGGCGCTATACCCAAATCACCAGTATTTCCTATTTGTTAGTGACACTTCATGCGAGTTCATCGCACCTCAAACCGCAACCGCCTGAGTGTCCGGTAAAACGGCGGCATGACCATTGTGCCAAACGCTACTCCAGCAGCAACTCACATCGGCGATGATTGTCTGGCAATGGGAACGCCACTAAGGCTGAACACGATCACCTCCAACGGTCATTCAGAATTCGAACCTATCGAATCGTCCGGATACGCCGCGCCACGGCTAGTCCTGCAACGCGAATGGTAACTGCTGTAACACTCATGAGCATGACGGGTGTTATCCAGCAAAAACCCCCGCACGAAGCATCGGGCGAGGGTTTTAGATATGTATTTACGAACTCGTGAAGAACGCAATCTAAAGGCGAGGCCCCATCTTAAAGTTCCCCCAGCCTAAAATATTTTTGTTTTTCTGTAGTCGCCGTGAAGGGTGGACTGGAGAAATCGTAATCCAAAGGAGGAGCCCCCCGGTTCTGGCCGCAAGGAGGAAAAAGCGGCGGGCCGGGGGCTGTTGTATCACCGGCACCGCAGGGAGGAGGGCACAGCCGGAGGAATAGCATGGTGATACACCCGAAGCATTTCTGCTCCGTTAAGAGATTGGCTGGAACGCTGTGCACCCGACCTCAGGGTCTGCGCTGCGCATCAGACGCTATCCAATGCTTTGTCAGCAAAAAAAGCCATCGAGCCGGTCTAAGGAAACGGCTCAGTGCTGCGTGATCCGGGCGCGATCAAGGGTAGACACCTTGTGATCGGCGCGTAACGCGGAACACGGCGGTGGTTTAGGATCATTGCGTTCATGTGGCTGGCGAGTGTCTTCAAGCCGGACATGAGCAA
Source organism: Paracoccus haeundaensis (assembly GCF_006239215.1). Taxonomy (NCBI): domain Bacteria; kingdom Pseudomonadati; phylum Pseudomonadota; class Alphaproteobacteria; order Rhodobacterales; family Paracoccaceae; genus Paracoccus; species Paracoccus haeundaensis. Next base: position 13,402 of record NZ_VDDC01000023.1, on the reverse strand, counting down.
ACCGAATTTTGCCGTGCTCCTGTCTTTTGTCACTGAAGAAGCAGCACGATGCATAAAGGATGTTTAACCCCGTCATTGCTGCCCGGGCTGCCGACGCCCCATCCATTAATCTGTGTACAGAAGAACGCGCAGCCGGCCGGCTTCGATCACCTCCCCTGAAGCCATCAGACCGTGCTCCAATAGACCTGCCAATAGCTCAGCCGAAGCTGTAGGGAGAAACCCTGTAAGCTGACCCGCCGTGGATTTTACCGCAACTGCCGCCGGTTCCGGTGCGCACCTTCGGCTGCGCTGTAGGTACATCCGTTCACCATGCCTGGGTCGTTTTCCGATATAGATCGGACATGTCGTCAAGACCTCGACTTCCCTGTCCGACGCGGCCCGTCTCATCATTGCTGCGACGGCCAGCGCCTTTGTCCTGGGAGCAAGACCGGCTAGCAGAAGACGTCGTTTCATGGTTGTCCTCACATCTGCCACCGGTGGGTGCCGCTCGAGCAGATTGGCAACTGCTGCCTCGGTAAATATTAACCTTCATCACGAACTGCCGTTCCAAATATGTGGTTGTGCCGATCAAATTAGTTAACAGGCCTCATCATCTCCCGGGTAAACGCGGATATAGACCACAGTAAACTCTTATGGTGATCTATTTTAAAAAGCTTTTGGATTCAACCAATTGATGTAATCTAGGTGCCGTACCGTTGTGGGATCCTAAAATCTGACCACGACCGCCCGGCGTTAACCAACTGTCACTCTTTGTGGGTAAGACCGGGGCCGGTTCGGTTGAAACGTAGAAAATTTTATTCAATTGGTAATGGATTGTTCGTTTTTGTGCGTAAGGGGTGAGCCGTGTCCAGCTCAGAGAGATCTTCCATCGAATGTTCAGCTGGTAAGGACAGTCGGCCGCTCATCGGTGCATTGACGCTTGATGGCGATACATCGAGTCGATCCAGATCCGCAAAGGAACCCCTACCTCTGGGTGGCGCGAGCAAGCGCACCCTCGATATTGCGTTGATTTTGCTCGTTCTGCCGTTTCTGGGCCTGCTGATGCTTGGACTGGCGCTGCTCATTAAGCAGCGTGATAAGGGGCCGATGCTTTACGGTCACCGCCGCATTGGCTTTGACGGTCGTGAGTTCAACTGCTGGAAGTTTCGGACCATGGTCGTCAATGGCGATGAGGTTCTGGAACAGCATCTGAAAGAAAATCCTGAAGATGCGGTCATGTGGAGAGAGCAACGCAAGCTCACGAACGATCCACGTGTCACGCCCATTGGGCAGATGCTGCGGAAATTGAGCCTGGACGAACTCCCCCAGCTTCTGAACGTTCTGAAGGGTGAGATGAGCCTGGTCGGTCCGCGTCCGATCGTGCGCGACGAGTTGGCTCATTATGGTAGCACAGCGCGTTACTACCTGGCGACCCGTCCAGGTCTGACGGGACTGTGGCAGGTCAGTGGACGAAGCGATACGACTTATGCAGAGCGTGTCCGTATGGACCGCCATTACGTGGTGCAGTGGACCTTGCTGAGTGACCTCCGCATCATCGCCAGGACCGTGCCTGCACTGATAACCTCCAAGGGGGCCCGATAGGTCACATGTAGAGCGTCGTAATTATTTGCTAGCGCGGAAGACCTGACTATTCCAAATGTTCAGGTCTCCCAAGCTACCTTAATTGGACCGATCGCAGTTTGCTGCAGTTCCAGGTGCGCATCTTGCGCTAGGAGATAGATGGCCGCGTCGGAGAGATGAAGGTCTCGAGTTGTGCTCGACTGACAGGCTTTGCCAAGAAGACGATGTCAGCCAAACCTTCGTTGGCGGACAGCTTTTCTTGATTGTAGCCGGACATAAGGGCAATGCGGATGTCGGGGTGGGTCTTGGAGACCGCGCAAGCAAGGTCCAATCCTGACTCTCCGGGCATCACCACATCGCTTATCAGCAGATCCAGCCCGCTTTCACGATTGATGATGTCCCGTGCCTCCCTGCCGTTAGCTGCGATGAGGGTATCGCAACCCAAAGAGGCCAGCATTCGTGCAATCACCCGTGCGACCGCCGGTGTATCATCGACCACAAGGGCTTTTCGTTTCTTTTCCGGAATGGCTGCCGCGGCTGGAGCGTCGCCTTCCACATGCCGAGTGTCGACAGGCGCAATGGGGAAGAGCATGGAAATGGTCGTACCCTTCCCGGCCGTGCTGGAAAGCGTCACGAAGCCGCCCATCTGTTCGAGGTAACCGCGCACACGTGACAGTCCCAGACCCGACCCCTGGCCGGGCGAGCGTGTCGTGAAGAACGGCTGGAACACTTGTTCATGCAGATGCTCTGGGACACCGGAGCCGGTATCGGCGACGGAAAGGCATACCCATGCTTGAGTTGCTCCTCCATTGGGATGCGCACGGTGTATCACGCCGAGCATTATCCGAATGGTGCCCGATCCCTCGATCGCATCGCGGGCATTGAGGGCCAGGTTCAGGAGGCAGCTTTCCGCCATGACTGCATCTATTAAAACCGGCGGAACAGCGGTCTCCACCTCCAACTCGATTTTGATGCGCGATGGGATAGCACGTCGCACAAAAGGCGCCCAGGATTGCAGGAAGCGCCCCAGATCCGCTGTCTGCGGCGTCAGCTTCGACTTTCCTGCAAAGGCAAGAAGGCTATCGTTCAGGGACTTGCCGCGCATCACGGCATCGCGGGCCTCCGAGATCAGTATCCTGGCCTCGTCGGGATCAGCGGTCAGTTCCAGTAGCTCGACGTTCCCCAGGATCACCGCAAGCAGATTGTTGAAATCGTGGCTGACGCCCCCTGCCATCTGCCCGATCAATGCCAAGCGCTCACTTCGCTGACGTTCTTCAGCACTATGCCTTTGCTCCGTCACATCGTTGATGAGCACCACCGCATGCCCGTGCCCGTCATGTTCACCCGCCAGCGGCACGGCCACGCATTCCAATATCTCCTGGCGTCCCGAACGGTGGTGCCGCGCCTCGAAATGACACGGCTGCTGCGCTGCAAGCCTATCGCGCACATGGTCGATATTGGGGGTGCAATCCGTCTCCTGCATCACCTCTTTCAGGGTCTTTCCCAACAGCTGCTGCCCATCCTGATCCTGAAGTGCGATCGCCGCGGCGTTCGCATACATGATCGGCCAGAAGTCGATGGCGCCTTCACGTCTCTCAAGCATGACCGCGCCCGTGGTCATTGCGTCGATGGCTGTTCTGAACAGCCGAAGATCACGCTGTTCGCTCACCTCGCGGGTCACGTTCCGGAAGTGGACCGCGATGCCTGTCTGAGCAGGATGAACGGTCACATGAAACCAGCTCTCCAGCGGAGCGAAATAGGCTTGGAATGACTCCGAGTGTCCCGTTCCACTGACAATCCGGTAAGTCCGCTCGAAGATCGTGCCGCGAGATTCGGGAAATTCCTCCCAGATACACTGCCCGACAAGCTCGGTAGGGGGGCGGCGGAGCATCTGTTCTGCAGCCACATTTACGAATGTGAATTGCCAACTTCTATCAAGCAGGAAAAAGCCGTCGGTCATCGTGCGCATAACGAAGGATAGCTCCGCCTGTGCACGCATTTGCTCGTCGATCGCAGCGCGTTCCCGACTGATGTCCTGGAAGGCACCCTGCAGCGCCACCACGCGCCCATCCTGCAGGATCGCCTCACCGATGGTTCTGGCCCAGAACAACCTACCTGTCATGGAGCGGCACTGCACGTCCAGGTTCCACGACGCTCCGTCGGCGAGGCAGGCGTTGACTGCTTCTGTGACTGCTTGCCTGCTTTTTTCGACGTAGAACGACAGGGCAAAGTCCAGGCCGAGTTCCGTTCCCACCGGCACAGCAAACAGATCGTGGAGAAGTGGCGTCCATTCAACTCGATCCTCACCAACGCGGTAATACCACGCGCCGGTCTGGCTGGCGGCGCAGGCGCCTCTCAGAAGACGAAGCTCGTCATGCTGATCCATCGTCAAAGGGTCCCTTTAAATGCGGTCAGATGCCCAAAGGGTTACCGACTAAAATTGCCTTACCACTTTCTTAAGGTTCAGCCGTATCAACTCCCAGATGTAAAATAGTGTTAGGAGTGTGTGACGTGTTTCCGTCGGCGGCAAGACAGGATGCCGATTTTCAGGCTTGCCGGCATGCTTCGCTGGATACCCCGGCTTTAGCGCGAGGTTGGTCATGCAGTAAGACTGAAACCCGACCGCCAGAAAGAAGGCAGGCCCCAGGCTTTTGGCGCGTTCTGGGCTCTTGCGACAACCGGTGACCGTACTCATTGCTTGATGGCGAATGACAGTTGCCGGACGACTCCGATCATTTCGAGGCGACCCTGGAAATGGGCATCAACCGGTAGAAAATGATCCGCAGGTCCATTGACTGGCAACGAGGCTAAGAACTCCAGATCCTCATCACGCCGGGAATGTCGATCAACTTGCCAGAAAAAGAGGAAAAACAAGTCAGGGCCTGTACCCGTTTATTCACGCTACAGTTGCGAAGAATGGATGAGTACCAAAACGTAAGAATTGTCAGCGTGTTTTAAACAGTTAAGGACTCTCTAAGATGGTTCGCTAGGGTACGCTTGAGGCTTCTCGACGAGGACCTGACAATGCAATCTCTGACCCACGTGCCACGTCACCTTTCTCGCCTCTTGCGCATATCCGCGTTCGGAGCGGTGACGCTTGTCAGCATGACAGTGCTAGGGGCAGTGTTCTGGCTATCCCGGGAGTTTGATGAAGACGCGCGGCAAAGCTCCCATCTCATGGTGGAGAGCGGCCTCAATGCCCTCGTGGCCAGCAATGAAATCATCGGACGGGATTACGCGTATTGGACCGAAGCATTCAACGCGGTGAATGAAAACAATATCGACTGGCTGAATATCAATGTCGGATCCGGTGTCTTGGCCGACACGATGCATGTTCTGGTCATCGCCGGTGGGCCGCTGCCGGAAACCCTCGGATGGGCCGACGAAGCGAGTGGTCATCTAGGCACCGAGGATTTCGCCGCCTTTCGCGACGCGGGCTTCGATTTGGCGAAGCGGAGACATCACGAACCCGGCGATGAGCCGATCAGTACATTCGTGGAAATCGATGAGACCTTGTTCACGATTGCGGTCGACTGGATCATTCCACATGATAGGGAGCTGGGTGCTGATGAGGAGAAGGCACTCTTGGTCTCGGCGGTACGGCTTGACGAGGGAACGACGGCGCGGTGGGGGGAAATGTTCCTCCTTGATGGGCTAAATTTCGTTAGAGCTGCTGGTGATATTCAGGGCCGCCAAGCAATCCCCATTTCGGGTCCTGCTGGTCCGCTAAGGTATCTTGTCTGGGCAGCGCCTCAGCCAGGCCTGCAAGCACTCCATGCCGTCTCGGTGCCACTTGTTCTGGCTCTTCTCCTTGTGACGGTCACGCTTGGCCTTGGAGCATTCGCCATCAGTAGGCTTGCCCTTCGGTTGGAACGGGCGCTTGTGGCAGCCGAGGCTGCCGATCGCACCAAGTCGGAGTTCATCGCCAGCCTTAGCCATGAACTGCGCACTCCGATGAATGGCATTGTCGGCATTCTGGAGCTCCTGCAGTTGGAAGATCTGACTGATGGGCAGTGTGAGTTGGTGGCAGTAGGGCTGAGCTCGGCCGAAGCACAGTTGGCTCTGATCAATCATTTGCTCTCATTCGGTCAGATCGACTCAGGGAATAGGCACATTTCCATTGGTTCGTTCGCACCCGCGGACGCAGTGCGGGAGGTGGTGTCTCTGGCGATGCCCCTGGCTCGAAGCAAGGGCCTGCAGCTGCAGGTTCTCTTTGAAGGACCAGTCGATGCTCCACTGCTGGGTGACCGTCTCGCAATCCGACAGATCGCAACGAATCTTATCTGCAATGCGATCAAATTCACCCAGATGGGAGCAGTTTCGGTCGAGCTGAAGGTCTCTCGAACCATGAATGGAAACAGGTTTCGAATTGCGGTGAGTGACACCGGGCCCGGGATCAAGGAGGCCGACACCAATCGGATCTTCGAGAGCTTCGTTCAACTTGATGGCGCAGAGGCACGCGCCGCCGGCGGCGTCGGGTTGGGCCTGGCGATTTCACGACGCTTGGCGAACGCCATGAACGGAACACTTTCCGTCAATAGCATACCGGGGCAAGGCGCAACCTTCGTCTTTGAGGTCACACTCGAAGCTCCCGTCGCCGCTCCCGACACACAGAAACTTGCAGCCTGAGAGGGAATGTATTGGAACAAGCCATGATCCTGATCGTCGATGACAATCCAACCAACAGGTTTATCCTCGCAAAAATGCTGCAAAGCCGTGGGTATGCGGTAACCGAGGTCACCAGCGGATCACGGGCGATCGAGTGCATTCGCGACAATGCCCCCGCAATTGTGCTCATGGACATCAACATGCCCGGGATGACCGGCGTCGAGGCGGCATTGGAAATTACCGACCTCATGGGCTCCGATGCCCCCGCTATCGTCGCGGTCACCGGAGATGACACGTCGCAACGCCGTGCTGAATGCGAGGCAGCCGGCTTTGATGGCTTCATCCCCAAGCCGGTAAGGATGCAGTCGCTTTTCGATATTATCGATCGGAATTTGCAGGGGGGTGGGTTGGAGGTTTGGTAGCTGTCTAAAAACTCAAGATGACGCTCGCTCCGGAACCATCCCTGAGCTTACCTATACCGATGGTGGGCACGCACTCGATTAGATGGGCCAAACCTTGATTGTATGGCCCTTGACCTGACGGTGCGGGCATTTCCCCATGATGAGAAACTAGACACCCTATGAGGATCTTATGGCGCGAGCTTTGATAGTGGTCGATCTCCAGCAGGATTTCTGCCCCGGTGGTGCATTGGCAGTCTCGGGCGGAGACGAGATCGTCGGTCCTATCAATGCCCTAATGGACCACTATGATGCTGTAGTGCTGACGCAGGACGTCCATCCTCGAAATCACACCAGCTTTGCGGACAATCACCCTGGGGCAGAACCGCACCAGATCGTCCGGATGCCGTATGGCGGGCAAATCCTATGGCCGGTTCACTGTGTCATTGGTACACCAGGGGCAGATTTCCACGAGCAATTGCATGTGAACCGTGCGGATCTGATCCTCCGCAAGGGGTTTCGCCCGGAAATCGACAGCTACTCTGCATTCTATGAGAATGATCATCGCACATCGACCGGATTGGCCGGCTATCTCCGCGAGCGCGACTTATCCGACTTGAGCTTTGTGGGCCTTGCTCATGATTTCTGCGTTACCTGGAGCGCCATGGATGCCGCCCGCCTCGGCTTCAAGGTGCGCGTGATCGAGAAGGCATGTCGTGCCATCAACGTCAACGGCAGCTTGGCTTCTGCCCGGGACGGGATGCGCCGAGCTGGAGTCGAGCTGGTTTGACGCGTAAGGATCAAAACAATTGAGTAACGACCCATCACCGGAGAACTACTGCCCATATGAATGGCAGCGGAAACGATGTCACTGTTATGCTGCATCGACCCCGTGGGCCGTGGGCAGCAGTTGCGCCAGGTCGATCTTGCGCAGGATGCGGCCGTCCTCCAGCGTGATCATGCCGACGATGAACTCGCGCGCGGGGTTCGATGCAATGTCGGGCACCGCCTGGATGTGATCGTCGTTGATGGGCAGGATGTCGGACACCAGGTCCGCCAGCAGGCCCACGATCCGGCCGGCATGCATCGCGATGATGACGACATGGCGGTGGGACGGCGTCGCCGCACCGAAGCCAAGCCGTGCCGACAGGTCGACGACCGTCACGACCGATCCGCGCAGGTTGATCACGCCTTTGACGTAGTCGGGCGCATGGGGCAGCATGGTCGTGAGGGTCCAGCCGCGAATTTCGCGGACCAGCCCGATGTCGATGCAGAAGTCCTGATCGGCCAGCTTGAAGGCCACGACGTCGCTTTTGCCGACGGAATTATGCGAGATGGATTGCAGCATGCGTCACCCGTTCGATGCCATGGGGGCCATGCGGCGGCCCTGGTCGTTGGACATGGAAAGAAGGATTTCTTCGGGGTCGAAGAACATGTCGCGGAATTTATCTATGTCGGCCATCGTCAGCGGCCCAGGGCTTTATCGATAACATCGATCAGTTGCTCGTCCTTGTCGTCATGCGGTTCCGCCTGCGCCTTCAACAGTATTCATACCCGCTAGCATCTGGGGATTAAGAAAGCCTTGCTGCGGGCGAAGGGAGTCTGAGCAGTGATGGAAACGGTCCTTTAACTGTTCTCGAGTATGGCTTGGCACGTCCTTACAGGAGCCACGTCGTGTTGCATCTCGTCACACCGATACCGAAACCCGCTTTCTTGCATGTCGTGCAACTCTGGGGTGTGGCGGGAAAATGAGACAAGCAGCCTCGCCTGTCCGGTGGCTGCACGCCAGAGGCGGCGATTCCTTGCAGCTCCCTTGTGGATAACGGACTTCCAACCCCTGTGCCCTCTGATCTCCACGGTCAACAGCCGCGGATCGGCAATATCAGCAGGGTGTCAAGCTACGCAGCTGGCTCCTGTGTTTCCATCCGCCACTTTGCCCAACATCCCCTTAGAACTCAGCAACACCGGAGTGTGTTACTATGTTAAAGAACATCCGCATCTCGACACGCATCGCCGGCGGCTTTGGTGTGATCCTTCTGATGCTGGCCCTGTTTGCGGGGTTGACCTGGTCTCAATTGCACAGTCTGCGTGATGTCAGTGCTGAGGCAGATAACGCCGAGGCTCGGGCAATCATCGCCGCTGATATGGACCATGGCGTTGGAAAAGCCACCATCGCAGTCGGAGCATATCTCGAGGCGCCTACAGAAGAGAGCGGAGACGCGGTCATCGCAGCGATCCAGCATGTTCGTGCTCTGGCCGTGGATCTGGATGCCTTGGGAAGCAAAAACGGGGCACCGATGATTGCACTCAAGGACCGTCATCTTGCAGAGGCGCAGGTGTTCATCGACCTGTATCAAGCACGGAACGGTCTGATTGCCCGCATGCAGAAAACCGCAATTGAGCACCGCCGCAACATCGAGCAGTTGCAAGGTCTGTTCGAGGGTCGAGGGGCACGGGATGATGCCTATGCCGCAATGGCCGCATCGAACAGCCTGCTCGTTACCCGCGCCCGGGTCGACCGCTTCCTGTCGGGTGCAGATGTCGCAGATTTCGACGAGGCGCAGGCCCCGTATGAGGAGACGCAATCCCAGCTGCAGGATATCGCCCGCCGCCCCATTCCCGATGATGCCCGCACCTTGGTGACGACAGCCCTGGCCGGCGTTACGGATTACTGGACGGACGCCACGACGCTGCGCGAGCTTGAAGTGAATGTCCGGCAAGCGGTTGCGGCAGTCGAGGTGACATCAAAGGAAGCAGTGGCATTGGTCGAGGTGATCCGCGAAACCGCCGGCGGCCTCTTGGCGGAGGCTGACGCCAGGTTCGAGGAGATCATGCAGACGACCATCGCTGCCATCCTTGGTGGCGTGGCTCTTGCGATCCTGATCGGAATGTCGATTGCGACGATCCTGTCGCGCGATCTTCGTCGGCGGCTGTCGCAGACGGTGGATCAGACACGCAGCTTGGCCAACGGTGATCTGCAGGTCGAAATCAAGGGACAGGACGGCCGAAACGAACTGGCCGAATTGGCGCAGGCCTTGGGAGTGTTCCGCCAAAATGCGATCGACCGGCGCGATCTGGAGGAGCAGGCTCGTCAGGCACAGGATGCCACAGCCGCCGCCCGCGATACAGAAGCCCGTCAGCAGGCGCGCGTTGTCCGTGACATCGGCGCGGGTCTGGACCGTCTGTCCCGGGGCGACCTGACCGAGCAGATCCCCAACCCCATCTCTGACCCGTTCCCGGCCGGATATGACGCGCTGCGCGAGGCCTTCAACACGGTAGTCGAGAACCTGACGGGCACGGTGGCGCGCATCACCGATGTCGCTGATCAGGTCCGTGGCGGGGCATCCGAGATCACCTCGGCGGCGCAGGATCTGGCCAGCCGCGCCGAAACCCAAGCCGCGACGCTGGAGCAGTCGGCCGCGGCCTTGACCCAGATGAGTGCCAGTGTGACCTCGACGGCCGACCGGGCGCGTCAGGCCGAACACGCCAGCCGCCAGAACCGTGATATCGCGCAAAGCAGTACCGAGATCGTGCGCGATGCGGTGACCGCAATGCGGGGGATCGAGGCATCATCCGACCAGATCACCCGCATCATCAGCGTCATTGACGATATCGCGTTCCAGACCAATCTGCTGGCCCTGAACGCGGGCGTCGAGGCCGCACGTGCAGGAGAGGCGGGCCGTGGCTTTGCGGTTGTCGCATCAGAAGTTCGGGGATTGGCACAGCGCGCATCCGGCTCCGCGCGTGAGATCAAGTTGCTGATTTCTGAATCTGCTAGCCAGGTCAAGGCAGGGTCGGCACTGGTTGGACGTACCGGCGACAGTCTGGAGCAGATCCTGGTCATGGCGAAAGAGGTGTCAGACCAGATCTCGGCCATTGCGCTGGCTGCCAATGAACAGGCGATTGGGCTTATCGAAGTGAATACCGGCGTTAACCAACTGGATCAGGTGACCCAGCAAAACGCCGCCGTCGCTGAACAGGCGAATGCCGCAGCAGCATCGCTGCAGCAGCGGGCCGAAGATCTGACGCAGGAAATCTCGGGGTTTCGTGTTGCAGGACATGGTGTCAGGACCTCAGCGTCGCGGGGGCGGATGCCTGCATCTCTCCCCGCTGTCCAAACGCTTCCCCTGCGGGTCGTCGGTGGACGACCTGAAAGCCAGATGTTCGAGTTCTGATATCTACTAAAGATTACCAGCCCGGACCCACATGCCGGGTCCGGGCTGGTGATTGTATGGTGCCTGTGCCGCCGATTGAAAGCTGGTGCTTCTTACGCGTAGGACGGAAACCCGACAGCAATCGCGTACCCGCAGTCGTCATTCTGAATATTGACCACGCCGCGCAGCTCTGCCGCAAGGACCTCGGAAACCCTCATCCCAAGTCCACCTTCCTCTCCCCCTGCTTTCTCGGCCATGCCGATGTCGTCGTCAGCGCAGGTCAGGCGCAGAACGGTAAACTGCCTCTGGCTGTCTGAAGGGAGTGGCGGAACCTATGTCCGGATCGATGTGGATGGTGACGGCTGCCAAGACTTTGCAGTCTTTATCGAGCAAGTTCTGGGCTGAGCATGGAAGATTTCATATCTTACGTTTCATGCCATCGGGCATTGCTACTGTTTCGACTCTTCATCCAAAGATGCCAGAGATAGGTGCGAGAACGTTTTGCAGGGTGAACTGGTCCCCGTTTCGACCGGACATTTGGGCATAGCCATGGAGGCTTAGGTATATGCCTGAGCACGTGCTTATGTCTGGGATTGAGATCATCACCGATGGCGGTCGTCGGCGCCGCTGGACTGCTGCCGAAAAGCTGCGGATCGTCCGCGAACGCGGCACGGCGCAGCAGAGTACTCGCGCAGAGAGCTGTGCAGTTCAACGAGCGACGCGTCATCATCAGATGCCACGCAGCGTCCGAGCGGTCGCCTGTCATCTGGTCCGTCCTGAGCGTGTTTCCGCCAGAAAATCAACTTGCGGTTAATCAGTGCAACCAAGGCGTGCGCTCCATGTTAGTGCCGGCGAACCAAAAAATCAGACGGAGACAACCGTGCGGAACACCGTGATCATGGCCATCGCCACCAAAGACGAACTCGATATGATCGTGTCGGCTCTATCAGCATACAACCACAACACAAAATATCGGGCACTGTATGAGAAGCTTATCCGGCAGCAGGATCAGGTGTACGAACTTGCCGGCTGACGGGAGCCACGCTTCAAGGCTAGGTGGGCGGCAGGGGAACACCACTGTTCGCTAATCATCATCGATGCAACTCTTATCACTGCCTCACATCCATGCCGCGTGGATCGGCAAGCCTGCATGGCGTGGTTATCTCAGGGAAAAGCGCCTTAGGCCTAGTGAGTATGCCCGATTTCACCCGTCGGTAGAGTCACCTAAACTTGACGTGACACGTGTATGGGACGGGCTATGGACTGGAGCCCTGTACCTCATGCAGATGGCTGGTTCTCATCAGGTATCGTGCATCAAAAGCGAAGGCCCACGCCGTGATGCAACGACACAAGCATATGAAGGTCCCTCTGGGAGCATTGACCCTCGTCGCCTGCCTGATGGCGGCACAAGCGGGTGCTCAGCAGAGTGGCAATAGTCCTCCGACGGCACAAGAAATTTGGCGGCATCTGCCACCGCTGCCAGGGCTGAAGTCTAAGACCTCGCCGGCACCGGCACCGTCGGAAGCAGCCGGGTCGCAGGCCGACACTGCGTCCAGACAACCTGAAGGGACGCCCGGCTCTGGGCTTGAGACCGCTAGGCCAGACACGACCTCCAGCGATCCATCGGTTTACGCCGCGCCAGGGATGCAGAATACCCGCCCCCCAACTCAGACAGATGAGGCTATTCCCCAGCAGGCGATGGCGCGGTCGGAGCCATCTCAGTTGCGCCTCGCCGTCTACGTTCCCGAGCGGAGTGCCACAGATCAGCGGGACCAGACTATCGGATGGCTATCGGCCGAAGGCTGGAAACCCCAGGAAGTCGTGACGCCGATCACGGTCGGCGAAACGCATGTCCGGTATTTTCATCCGCAAGATCGCGCAGCAGCCGAAGATATGGCAGCCGCGCTGGATATTGATGCCCGGGACTTCGTGAGCTTCACACCCTCTCCAGAAGAAGGCTATCTGGAACTATGGTTGGGTGGACCGGGTGCTCCTCCGATCACCAACCCAGTGATTACCCGCGGGCAGATGACGGAACCCTATCAGGCGTTGACTGCGTCGGGTGACGATGGCGGCCCGGAACCGATCACCGAAGATCTTGATCGGGATTCTGGCGAACGGGGGGAGAATCCATGGCTGCGACCATTAAATCTTCCCGGTATTTTCGGCCGCAACAAGGGCCCCGAAGATGCGGCCACCACCCGAAGTGGTGGTCTCAGCGCAAGCACCGGCGATAATGGATCTGGCGGGAACGGGTCAGATGGAGCCAGCAGCGGAAGCAGCCCCGGTGGCAGTGGTTCTAGCGGGAACGGCGGCGGCAATGGGAACGGCGGCGGTAACGGAGATGGCGGCGGCGATGGAGACGGCGGCAGCGACGGAGACGGCGGCAGCAACGGAGACGGCGGCAGCAACGGAGACGGCGGCAGCGACGGAGACGGCGGCAACGACGGAGACGGCGGCAACGACGGAGACGGCGGCAGCGACGGAGACGGTGGCAGCGAAGGAGACGGTGGCAGCGACGGAGACGGTGGCAGCGACGGAGACGGTGGCAGCGACGGAGACGGCGGCAACGACGGAGACGGTGGCAGCGACGGAGACGGTGGCAGCGACGGAAACGGTGGCGGCAGCGGGAACGGTGGCGGGAACGGGAACGGCGGCGGCAACGGGAACGGCGGCGGCAAT
>NZ_VDDC01000022.1:0-14517 GCF_006239215.1 Paracoccus haeundaensis | reverse complement strand
GGCAACGGGAACGGCGGCGGCAACGGGAACGGCGGCGGCAACGGGAACGGCGGCGGCAACGGGAACGGCGGCGGCAATGGGAACGGCGGCGGTCGGGACTGAGCAGTGGGCAGGCCGTGTCTGAGGACTGCGGGCAGCCAGCGACAAACTGTTCGTCACGACAAAGTTGGTGCAGCCAACAGAGTAATCGCTGCATCTGTCAACGTAGAAGACCCGGCACGTCTTGAGTGCCGGGATATTGTTTCGGGGGCTTACAGAACCCCTCGCGCCACACGGATCATCTGAAGAAGCTCGTAATTGGGATCATTCAGCCTAACGAGTTGCCCGTTCACGACAGCATAGTTCTCATCGTTTCCCAATCGTGGCAGGCGATAAAGGCTAATCAATTCATCCTGTGTCAAAGCAGCGGTCGGGGCGATTGGCGTTCCGGCCGTGAGATCTGGAACCTCTGCCATCTGATTGACCAGAAGCAAGGACCTGTAATCCTCATTGTCAAGCAGAACAGGCAATCCGTCGATCAACGCATACCGCTGGCCTTCTGGTGCAGGATCAATATCGAAAAGCGTTGCGATCTGATCCGACTGCAACAGCATCGACTCTGGATCCGGATCGACGAGAGCTTGGGAGCTGAGCCATTCGTCGCGGCGTTCGACCCAGATCGTGTCGTACCTATCCTGATCATAGGACGCCCATTCATCATAGGTGACACCATTTTTCGCCAAGCCTGGTGGAACGCAGGGGGGATCCTTCTTGGCAAGGCCGGGCGGGCAATTGAGATAGGTGATCAACTCGTCGCCGGGAACATTCGCCACAAGCAGCTGGGGAGTCAAAAAAGCCAGCGCGGTTGTGCCAAGCACGCGCCTCATGTCACGATCTGTGGGCGCTGCCGTTGATAAGAGGCCATCCAAAACCTCTGCGCGCTCTGCCGTCGTGAAGCGTTGCGCGCCTCGGGCGCCATTGTCGTTTTGTCCACGGTCATGCTCGGCGCTTCTGTTTCCTCTGGCAGCGTGATCATTTCTATTGCCCCTGTGGGCGTTCCCATTGCAGGGATTATCATTGCCGGCATTGCCCCGACCCCTTTTGGGCGGCTTGTCCTTGTTCTTGCCGCTGTTACCTTGAGCCAGCCAGATATGTTCGCTTGGCGCGCCCCCGGAGTGCGCACTGTGGCCATCTCCATGGAGCGGGGTAGCCAATGAAGCTGTCGACGACAAAGCGAACGCAATAGCGGTATTAACGAAGAACCTGGTCATGGCAGACACCTCCTGTTCGACAATTCACTGACTATCGGGCGACATGATCTTTCGAATTTGGTTTTCCAGCCAAAAATGGATTTGCCAAGCATCACGCGCTACCTGAGGTTACCTCAAGCAACTTGCAGTTGCGATCATATGTCGGTCGCGGGGCGTGAGATAGCGCACTCTTCGTCGAAAATCCCTTCATATTTTAGGCTAATCTAATTCTCTTATAAGTTGAATGATGCGGAACCCTGCTGCCGTAGGCGTGCGTTGGTGCTCCAGGCGGTCAATGGGAGACGCATGATGTTGAAGACTCCGTTCAAGGCTCTAGTGGTGGGCAGTCAGATCGCTGCCACCAGCCTTATGGCAACGGCGGCCATTGGGCAGACCACCCAGATTGAGACCCCTCAGGGTTCCACGGTGATTGTTCCAGACAACGCGCTGGAGGAGGAGCCTTCCGGCGGTTTCGTCGCCGAGGGTGACTACCCACGTCTGGAAAGTATCGAGAACTATGAGGCGATCGCAGAAACCCTGTCAGATCAGGGGTATTCCGATATCTTCATCCAGCGTGAGGGCCCGATCCTGACGGTCACCGCGCAGCGCGCCGGGGTTCCGACCGAACTGGTCTACAGCACGGCCAACGGTCGTCTTGTTTCTGTTGATGGGGTCGAAACCCGCGCGGACCCCGAAGGATCGTCTGGAGGTGACGATGCCGGCCAAGCAGAGGCCGGAGCATCGGATGCAGGAGGTAGTAGCGATACACCGGATACCCCGGGTGGCGATGACGGCGCGAATGAGGGTAGCGCCGGTGATGACGGGGCCGATGGCGGGTCAGATGCAGGCGATGGCGGGGCTGACACTGGCTCGGATGGATCCGACGGTGGCGACGCGGATGGTGGCTCGGACGGCAGCGATTCAGACAGCGGCGCGGACGGTGGCTCCGAGGGAGGCGGTTCAGATGGGGGATCAGACAGCAACGGCTGATATCCCTTTCCAACCCGCTCTCCTGTAAGGAAACCCCCGCAGCATGGAGCTGCGGGGGTTTTCACAGGCGTGTAGATGCAGGCGTGCGCCATACGAATTGCCTGATCTAATCTTCAGAGCTGCGCTGCACCTCATGTCATCGTAACAGCAGTCGTGAGAGGCGCATCTTAGGTGGTCCTACAGACATCAGTGCAGATTACCACACTGCTGCGCGACAAAGGCGGTCCCGACATGGGACCGCCAGATGGTAACATTATTCAGATCATTCAGTTGCCGCTGTCTGAAGCAGGTCGGTGATGCGCCGGACAGACGCACGACGGTTCTCGCGGACATCGCCCTCCTGCTGGATCCGTGGGAACTGTTCACCATAACCCTGGATGACCATGTTCTCCGGCGGAACCTGAAAATACTCGCTCAATGCCAGCGCCACAGACTCTGCGCGACGGTCCGACAGGGCGAGGTTTGCAGCAGGATCACCCACGGTGTCCGTATGCCCCTCAACCAGGAAGATTTCGTTCGGATTGTCCGCGATCGCTTCACAGATGACATTCCCCAAGGCAGTGAGTTTCCTAGCTTGGTCAGCATCAATCGCCGCTGAGTCCGTCTGGAATGTGACGCCGTTGACGTCAACGGAGGTGACCAGCGAGCGAACCTCCGAGATGTCGCGGATCTGCGACAGGCTGAACCGTCTATCAACGGCCAGCCGAGCCATCAGGGCCTCACGGAGCGCGGTTTCGTCCAGATCAGCTGCCGACCCGTCGAACGTCGGCGCTGGAGAGGGCAGGCTCGCGACATCAACGGGCTCCACTACCGACGTGTCGTCAAGCAGCATCGTCTGCTCCCCATCAGCCGAAATGAGCGTACGGCGCAGGATCCGCAGATCGGCGTCACGGATCGTGACAATACGGCTGCCATCCGACCGCGTCACGATGGTGCGCGAGGATCCATCACCGAAGTTCTCTGTCGCGACAGTCGACCCAGGTTGGCGAAGAAGAGCAATGTCATCCTTGATCAGCTGCTGGGTGCCATCGGAACGGGTCACAACGATGCGGTCGGGCGTCGACAGCGCGACTTGGCGATTGTTGCTGAGCATCGCGCCGACGACCACTCCGCCCAGGCCCAGCAGGATGGCATTGGCCAAATCATTGTCATCATCGTTGTCGCTGGACTGCTCCTGATTGCCATCGGCCGAGGTGGCTTGCTGCATGGTAGTCGCAAAATCTTCGCTCGAGGAACGGCTGTTTTCCTCGGTCACTTCCTCTTCGGTTACCTCGGCAGTAGCAGAGTCATCCAGCGCGGCGGCGGTTGGCGCTTCGGCAGTTTGAGCGGCCGCCTCGGGCGCGTCAGCAGTCGTCATCGGATTGTCTGCGCCGGAAGCGTTAGCGTCGGTTTGGGCTTCGCTCTGTCCGTCGGCGCCAACTGTTGACGGCTCTTCCGTTCCGAGAGGCAAGGGTGCCGCCGGGTTTGCCGGGGCGGTGCTGCCTTCGGTAGGCTCAAGCACATCCGTCAGGTCTTCTGTACCCGCCGGGGTCGTTTCCGCCTCCGGTGCCATGCCAGTCGCTTCCGTCTCAGCACTCTCTTTGTCTGCCGCGATCGCGTCATCCAGCGCCGCCTCAGGGTCGGTGATGTTGGTGTCGGGCGTTGCTTCAACATCTGCCTCAGGGAGAGCGTCTACCCCTGGCGTCGTCACGTCGGTTTCGGCAGACGAGGCATCCGCACCAGGACTCACCTCGGCGGCGTCAGCGCCTTCGACAGGCGCAGTTTCCAGCGTTTCCGCGGTCGCCTCATTGGCTTCCGCCTCAGCACTCTCCTGCTCTGCCGCCATGGCTTCGTCCAGGGCAGCGTCATTTTTTGCGGCATCGGGTTCTGCAGTCACATCGGGCGCTGCTTCGGAGGTGGCCCCTGCGTCCGCCTCTGGCGTGGTCATTTCTGCCTCGACGGGTACGGCTGAGGCATCAGGACCAGTCTCGGCAGCGGCGGCCGCATCGCTGTCGACAGCGGAGGCTTCCGGCGAGGGTGCAGCAGCCGCATCGGTCTGCGGTACGACCTCTCCCGACGGGGACACGACCTGCGAGCTGCCATCAACCGCAGCTTGGGCTGCAACCATGTGCGGTGCGAGGAGCGAAAGGCAAGCCGCGATGGCTGTCGAGTTCTGAAAGATCCGGCGCATGATAGCTCCCCAAAATACAACCTGAGGTTGTTGCAGGGAATAACATGGTCGAGAGCGGACAGTTCCCGGGCTTCATCAAATGATGTTTGCCGCTCTGCGACCTGTTTCCGAGTGTCAGTTGGTCGCATCCTCAGGTTGAGTCTCATTCACATCATGTCTACTCATATACGGGAGCGATTTTTCAGTCTTGCAGCTTTACAGAAAGCCGCTTTCGCGATGACGACGGAACAAAGGGCTTATGACGATCGAGGACCGAGTGAGAAACATGGACACAGGCGGAAATGAAGCACCCGCGCGCTTATTACGCCCTGCGGACTTACGAGTATCCGATAGTGGCGGATCAGAAAAAGACGTCGGCCATGCGCCAAAGCATAAGATAACAACGGACCCATTGAGACCACTTAAGGCTCTTATCGTCGAAGACGACGCGCTCATCGCCTATGATCTCCAGATGATGCTCACCGACCTGGACGTCGAGGTCGTCGGCATCGCAATGACCGAACGAGAAGCCGCGAGACTTGCTGCCCTGCATCAGCCGGATTTTGCGACAATGGATGTCGTTCTTAGGGGAGAGTGCAACGGGATCGATACGGCGATAAGGATCTATCAGACGCACGGCATCCGATCGCTGTTCGTTACGGGTAACGTAAGTCCTGCTGCGCGGTTGCGCGGCGCACCGGCCAAACCGCTTCATTGGTTGGCCAAGCCGATTGTATTTCACAATCTTAAGGAAATTGTCAGGCAGTTCAGAGAAGATGATCCTGGCGTATGATGGTATGCAAGCAAAAATAAAGATCCTCGGGCGCGGGATGCATGGTCATTTGCGTCCACATCCAAAAGCGTCCGTTTTTAATTTTTGTTCCCACTCTGCCAATTGCACACCCAAACTCAGAATATAGCGAGCACCCGAGCTGAATAGCTCATCTGGTGGCAGTGATCCGTCCATCCGCGCATAGATTGCCTGTGCGGCCCCATACCCCGTCTTTGACGTAATGGCCAACGCCTCACCCGTTAATTCAAAATAGGTCAGAGCTGCATCAATCTGGCTTGCAAACATTTCGGCCATGAGAAATTGGGCCCGGAGGCCGGAATCTCTCATTGTACGCTCCGCCGTCGCATGTCCTCCCGGAGGCGATATTTGAATGCCACGAAATTTTCCCGACACAAAGATATTTTTTCATGGCAAGCCGGTGCAATTCCGCCGAATGCTCGGTGATATCTCGCTTCAGCGCATGATTAGAAAAAATGGAAATTCGATAAAAATTCTGATTGCTAGCTGACACTAGAAGCCTTTAGTCCATACTGCATTTATAAAGTACCCAAAAATTCTGCACCGCCACGAGGGCGATGCAGGTGTTTATATATTATTAGAAAAAGGTCACGAGTTACTCAGAAAATCTTAAACTTTGAAGATCAAGTGCTGTTTAACGATAGATGTAGGTGATCTGGCGATCGTTGGGGTCCACCAGCACCGTCTGTCCGTTGATCTGCGCATAGCGATAGTCCGGCTGGTCGGGGATCTCGTAGATGGTGACGTTCTCGGGGATACCTGCGCCCAAGACGACCTCGCCATCCAAATAGATCGGATCGACCGCGTTCGAGGTGACATAGGTCGTGACCTCGGTGGTCGGTTCCTCGGCTGCAGCCGCCCCGGTCGCGCCGCCGATCGCGAGGCCCGCAACCGCGCCGATGGGTCCACCGATCAGCGCGCCCATGGCCGCGCCGCCCAGGCCGCCCACGGCGGCGTCCTGCCCGGTGGTCGGGTCTTCGACCGGCGCCTCGATGATGGTCACGCCGACCGTTTCGCGGTTGGGATAGAGCGACACGACCTCGTCGCCCGCCTTGACGTTCAGATAGTCGCCATAGGCCCACCCCTCCAGGCCATTGCCGCTGATCTGGCACCAGTTGGCGCTGTCGATGCAGCCCAGGACCGAGACCTCTCCGCCCGTACCGATGGCGCCGATCACCCCGTGCTGCACACCGGGACCGGAGCGGACGTTCAGGTCGGTCGAGACGGTGGCCATCGTCTGTGCGGATGCCGCCCCGGCAACCGCCATGGCTGCGACGAATGTCGGAACAAAATACGTTCTCATGGTGATCTCCTACCTCGCAGGCAACACGCCTCGATGATGGCAGGCAAACTTGTCGTTATGGCAACCAGTTCCCTTATGGCGTGATGTTATGGTTAATTTTCCACTTTGGGTTGATTTCAGCTACGCGACATCCTCCAATAATGGACAAACCTGTTTTGGCAGGCTGGGTGACAATCTAGCGGATCTGGCTAACATGCGTCTTGCGACCCTTGATCAGCTTGAGACAGGCACGGAACAAGATCGTTCGACAGTATCCTGCCAAGGTCATAAGCGATGCATCGTATGAGCCGAGAAAACGAAACCCGCCGCCAGGTCGACAAACAGCTATCATTCGTACTCTACGGGGCAGCGAACCGGATCATGCGGATGCATCGGCCGTTCCTCGAGCCGCTTGGCCTGACCTTCCCCCAGTATCTGGTCGTCCTCGAACTGCTTGATACGTCTCCTCAATTAGTGGGCAAGATCGGTTCCAAACTTGGGTTGGATACCAGCACCATTACGCCAATCCTCAAGCGTATGGAGCAATCCGGGCTGATCGCCAGGAAGCGCGACATGCAGGATGAACGTCGGGTCATTGTCGAGCTGACACCTGCCGGACAAGCGCTTCAGACGTCGGTGTGGGCCGTTTCTGATCAGATCATGTCTGCTTGCCAGATCACGGATAGCCAGGCGGATGAGCTTCGTGAGGAACTTGATCGATTGGGCAGACCGGCACGCCCGGAAGAACAGCTCGAGACAATGAAGTCCGCTCCGGAAACCCGGCGGTGAGAGAAGCTCCGCCCTGACGCCTGCTGGTCCGTAATTTCTGCATTAGAGGAACCGACAGCCGGATATGCAATCTTCCCCGGATCACGGGCGCTTTTTGTCGGAAAGCGAGGAGGGCTATGGGCCACTCTGCCCTGCGCGGATGCTTTGATTGATGAACGGCTGCAGTCAGGGAGGAAACAGCATGGCTTTCGGCGGCACATCCTTCTGTGCGCTCCGTCAGCGCAAGAAACGGATGGTCTCAGCGTACAGCGGTTCGCGTCAGCACATTTGCCGCCGTCGAGGCCTTTGCAACAAGACAGACCAGCTGCGCGCGTCTGAGCGAGTCACGTAGAATGTCGCCCGGATTGGCGGCATCTCCCGCCGCTTCAACGGCTCTCAGAAACGTCGCGAAGTCTTTGCCAATGATCGTCACAGCCAGAACCCTCCCGATGAAAGGCTGAAGCATCGAGCAGCACAACCTGTGCGGTATCATACCCAATGTAACTCACCATTTTGGATATTCAATACTCATCGGTTCAGTTCCGCCAAATCTCGGGACTGCCACCTCACGGCCTCTGACCCTTCCCGCCAGTGTCAGGCTTCCGAAGCAGTCCATCGTCATCAGTGCTTCCGTCAGTGAGCTTTACTTGTCTCCGCTGCGACAAGGGCTTCCGTCGCGACCCGGGCCGCCGGCTCGTCTTCGGCTCCAGCGCCTGCGTCGACAAGGCTCTCGGCTTCCGCTTCATCCTCGTCCAGGACAGGCGGTGCATCACCGGCCAGGAAGTTTCCGAACTTCTCCCATCCCGGCACATGCTCTGCCAGAACGCGCATGACGACGAGGACCGGCACGGCAATGATCATCCCGATCACTGACCAGAGCCAGGCCCAGAGAGCCACGGCCAAAAACACGACGACGGTGTTCATCTGCAAACGTCGGGACACGAAGTAGGGCGTAATGATTTGGCCTTCCAGCGAGGTGAGGGTGAGATACGAACCCGCGACCATTGCTGGCCAGAACAATCCTGGCATGACGAGCATAGCCACGAACGCCGAGATCGCCACGCCGACGATCGCGCCGAGGTACGGGATATAGTTGAGGAGGAAAGCGCCGACCCCGAACAGGATCGCTCCTGGCATGCCCCAGGCCCACATGGTCAGTCCAACAGCCAGCCCCAGGCAGGCATTGATGATCGTGATGGCGCCGAGATAATTTCCAAGCGAGTCCTCGATCTTTCGCAATGCAAGGTAGGCGCCCCTCTTCTCGCGCATCCGATCAAAGCTCTGGACGATCTTGAGATGGAGCATGTCGCCGGACGCGATCATGAAGAACAGCAGGATCAGCGTGAAGAGGACCTGGCCCAGGAGCAGGGGCGCCATTTTCATGACGGTTCCCAAAGTGGTCTCACCCTCCTGCTCCACGCGGATTATGGGCGGCTGTCCGGGTTCCGGCTCTGCAGCTTGGGCATCATCGATACGCCTGGCCGCCTCGCGGAGACCTGACAGGCTTTCACCCAGGCTGTCGAACTTCTGGTTGAGCTGGTAGGAGATCACCGGCATCCGGCTCATCGCCTGGCTGAGCGGCCCACTGGCTGCATAGGCGATCACACCAACGGACAGGAGGATCGACAGGGTTATTGCCGCGGCCGTCAGGGCATTGGGCAGACCACGTCGTTCCGCAAGTCGACGCAAAGGCGTGAAGACGAAGAAGAGCAGCACAGCCATTGTGGCAGGCATCAGGAAGTCACGCCCTTCGGCGATCGCCGCGAATGCCAGGATCAGGAAGATGCCGATCACGGCCCAGTTCGCCAAACGGGGAACGGAACTTTCCTTGTCACCGCGAGCCGGCGCTTGCGTCTGATCCATCGTGATCTCCTCCCCCCACCATCAGTCGACAGCGTGCACGCAAATCGTGAAGATTTGCCCCGCTCCAAACTTAGCAGACGATCGCGGCCTCGCTGCGGAGTACAGGAATAAGGTCACTGAACTCCTCGGGCCAGTTGATCTTTGGTTCAGTCGCAATCAGCCAGATCAGCTGATGCGTCTGCCGCAGGTCTGTCGTGTGGCCAGCCTCTGCCCTTGATCGAAGGACTTTCTCCGCACCTGTCTATTACGATCCTGAACAACCTGACTAAAAAACCAGTTTGATAAAATTTTATCGAACTGCTTCATGGGCCAAGCCCGTACGAGCCTGTCGGGACGTTTTCCTGTTTGTTAGTAGGTTAGTTGTTGCAATGCGTATGCTCCGTGCTCAAAGAAATTTTGCCTCTGACTATCACCCCTCCCTTGCGGCCAATCCTTCGCTTGCGGGACTGCATCGGTCTCGCATCGGCAGGGATGTCCCCGTCGGGGGTATTGCCAAGCGGGGGCTGGACATCACGTTGGCAGTCCTTGGCTTGGTGCTGCTGGCGCCGTTGATCCTGGCGCTGGTCATCGTGCTGAAGCTGACAGACTCGGGGCCACTGCTCTATGGGCACCGCCGCGTTGGCTTTGGCGGGCGCGAGTTCCGGTGCTGGAAATTCCGCACCATGGTCGTGAACGGCGATACCGTCCTGGAACAGTATCTGCGCAAGCACCCCGCCAAGGCGGCGTTGTGGAACGAACAGCGCAAGCTGGTCGACGATCCTCGCGTGACCCCTTTGGGCGCGGTGCTGCGCAAGCTGAGCCTGGACGAGCTGCCGCAGCTTTTGAACGTGCTGACCGGAGAGATGAGCCTGGTCGGCCCGCGTCCGGTCGTGCGGGAAGAGCTGGCCTACTACGCCAGTTCCGCCCGGCATTACCTGTCGGCGCGGCCAGGGCTGTCCGGCCTTTGGCAGATCAGCGGCCGCAGCAACACGACCTATCTGGAGCGGGTCCAGCTTGACCGCTTTTACGTCATGAACTGGAGCCTATGGATGGACCTGCGCATCATCTTCATGACCATTCCCGCCGTGGTCATGTCCCGCGGGGCGCACTGAGCCTGCAGCAATTGCCTGCGCTCGGCTCAAAGAGCTACGAAGACAGATGATGGGGTGATCAAGCTCATCGAGAACGTGTCATCGCCGCTCTGAAGAAACAACGGGCCGGACTTGGGGTGAAAGGGCGAACCCAGAAGGGCGGCGTCCCGCGGTGAAATCATGAGAGGCAGCTTTTGGGAAACGGATCAGAAACACCTGCAGGACGCGCCTATTTCTGATTGCACCATACTCAAGGTGCCACCAAGACTAAGATTTGTGACCTCATCGGTTGTGACCAAGCCTGCCACATGCATTGCCACCGCGATGGCTCCGTGACCTGACAAAGGAACCTGCCCTAGTGGAAACGTCCGACATCCAGGATTGCGTTATCATCGGCGGAGGTCCTGCGGGACTGACGGCCGCGCTGTATCTGGCCCGTTTCCTGCGTCGGGTGACTGTATTCGATGGGCAGGACGGGCGCGCCTTGATGATCCCCAGAACACATAACCTGACCCCGTTCCCGGACGGCATCTCGGGGCAGGAGTTGCTGGGACAGATGCTATCGCACGCCCGGCGATATGGCGCGGTGGTCGAGGCCGGAACAGTCGAGAATGTCGAGCAACAGGGCGGCGTGTTCCGAGTGGTGGCCAACCGACGGATCGCACTGGCACGCAACGTGATCTTCGCGACCGGGGTCTTCAATCATCGGCCATCGATGGCTGCCGACGATCACGCAAAAGGATTGGCGCGAGGGCTCCTGCGCTATTGTCCCGTCTGCGACGCCTATGAAGTCCGTGACAAGCGTATCGCGGTTCTGGGGCGCGGCAAGCACGGCCTACAAGAGGCCAGCTTTCTCCGCCACTACTCCCCATTTGTCACCCTGATCTCTCCCGACGGCTCTTCGGTCACCGCGCGAAACGGCATCCGTATTTTACAGCCCGCGCTGATGGGCATTGCGCTGTCCGAGACAGAGGTTCTTCTCACCCTTCAGGACGGGCATACCCACCATTTCGATACACTCTATGTGGCTTTGGGAACGACCCCGCGCGCCGATCCGGCAATTCGTCTTGGCCTCGATCTGGATGACGCTGGCCATATCGCCATCGATTCAAAGCACAAGACCAGTGTGGATGGGGTCTATGCAATCGGGGATGTCATCGACGGACTGGACCAGATCGCTGTCGCGATGGGGCAGGGGGCCATTGCCGCGACCGCGATCCACAACGATCTGACTGCCTCGATATCCTGATCGCTGCGAAACAACGCCGCCCGGTTATTGAATGCCGTGCTGACTACCAGCCCACCCCAAGATTTCAAGAGAATGCCCTCAAATGCAGGGCATCACATGGAAAGTAGAACGCTGAACGGGGCCACCTTTTTGCACGAACCACTTAGTTGGAGATTGCACGCTGAAGGTCTTGCACAAGAGAACGTGGAAATCTAGCGTGACGAATGTGAGAGATCGCCTCCGGACAGGCGGCGGCTGTGGGCGACCGCAGCCGCCATTTTTTTTATTGTGTTGGTACAGGCAAAACCTCGCTCCGAAACAAGAACCAGCCCGAACTGAAAAAGGGCCCCGATACATCCGGGGCCCTTTCAGCTCGTGGGACCCTGTAAAAATACCACGTTCTTCAGCCTTCCGCCTCGGATTATCAGCAAAGCTATTCGCTTCTTGAAGCGTCGCGGCGACCCGGGGAAGCTTGGACACTTCGCCTTAATCTCCACGGACGGCATGGTTCATCTCAAGCGCATGGGGCCTTCGACCGCCACACGACGCGTCAGCTATAGTGCGCGATCCACTGAAATTTCCACGGGAGAGCCGCCCAATCCTGCGCCGGCCGCCAATTCCGCCGAGCGACTTGTTTGGATGGTTGGCATGACCGGCACTTCGGTCATTCGAGATGTCCGGTCTGAGGTCGACCTTGCTGCCGATCTGTGTCTGGTGCCGGGGGCCATCCGCGCAGATGACTGTGGACAGGCTGATCTCCCACCACTGCTGCCGCGTCCTGTCCTCGTGCTGTGCAAAGCGGGCGATCAGCCGTCTTGCTCGGCCAACCACGCCTCCATCATCTTGATTTCTGCCTCTTGCGCCGTGATGACCTCCTCGGCCAAGGCGCGCACCTCCGGGTCCGAGCCGTGCTCCAGGACGATGCGGGCCATATCGATGGCGCCCTGATGATGGGGGATCATGCCCCGCATGAAATCCACATCCGCGTCGTTGGTGTATTCGACGTCCATGTTCATGTGCATGTCGACCATTGCCGCGCGATAGGCGGTCGTCGCAGGTGTATCATCGGGCTGCGCCCCCGACGGGTCCATGTCACCATGGTTAGAATGGTCCATCTGCGCCATTTCGCCATGGGCCGAGTGATCCATTGTCTGCTGTGCAAGGCTTGGCGTGGTCATGGCAAGGACGGTCAGCAGGATAGGGACGAATGTCTTCATGGCAGTGCTCTCCTCTTACTTCACTCCAGATAGTCCTTCCCATCGTTGTAAGGTCAATGGTGCCAGGATTTAGACATCGAGCCCTTGACCTTCCCATGATGGGAAGCCCCATGTCCTTGTCATCTCAACGACGGAGCCTTGTCATGAACATCGGAGATGCCGCCAGTCGCTCGGGCGTATCGGCTAAGATGATCCGCTACTACGAACAGATAGGTGTGATCCCGAATGCCAGTCGAACCGCCTCGGGCTATCGGGAATACGAACCGTGCGATGTCCATATGCTACGGTTCATCGCCCGCGCCCGCGATCTGGGCTTTTCCATCGCTGAGATCACCGAACTGCTGGATCTCTGGCGTGACAAGGACAGGCGCAGCGCCGACGTGAAGTCCCTGGCGCAGGCCCGGGTCCGGGACCTGCGCCACAAGATCGCCCATCTGCAGGACATGGCCGACACCCTTGAGGATCTGGCGAATGCCTGCGCCGGCAACGAGCGTCCGAATTGTCCGATCCTGCAACGGCTTGAAACGTCGGAGACGGGTGAAGGCACCGCGTTCCGCAGGCCGCCCGAAAAGGGTTTCAAGGAAAGGATTGGCTGATGATCGATCGACGGATGTTCACAACAGCGCTGGCGGTGTGCCTTTTGGCCACTCCGGCAATGACACGTGCCAATCAGCCACCGGTCCGGGCACGAGTGTTCCGCGCGCCTGATTGTGGATGCTGCGGCGCATGGGTCGCGCACCTTCAGAACCACGGCTTTCTTGTTGATTTGGTGATCACAGACGACATGCAGGTCGTGAAGGACCGCCATGCCGTGCCGACGCCTCTCCGTTCCTGCCACACAGCCCTGATTGATGGCTATGTCATTGAAGGCCATGTGCCCGCCGCCGATATCCGGACCCTGCTGGACCGGCGCCCGAAGGCCGAGGGCCTAGCAGTGCCCGGCATGCCAATCGGATCGCCCGGCATGGAGATGGGCGAGCAGCGCGATCCTTATGATGTCATTCTTTGGACCGGGTCTGACACCCAGGTCTTTTCAAGCCACCGAGGTTGATGATGACCCTGTCGGATACGAAAACCGCCACCCTCCATCGCATGGTGATGACCAAGCATATGTGCCCCTACGGCCTCAAGTCTTTGGACCTGCTCCGACGCGAAGGCTACCGCGTCGAGGACCATCATCTGGTCACCCGAGCCGAGGTCGATAGCTTCAAAGAACAGCATGACGTGGGGACCACGCCGCAGACCTTCATCGATGGTCAGCGGATCGGTGGCTACGATGACCTGCGGCGTCATTTCGGCAAGACTGTCCGCGACAAGACCGCAACGACCTATCGTCCGGTGATCGCGCTGTTCGCGATGGCCGCCGCGATGGCGCTGGCCACCAGCTGGGCCGCGTTTGGTCATTTGATCACCCTGGCCGCAGCGGAATGGTTCGTGGCCTTCGCGATGTGTCTGCTGGCCCTGCAGAAGCTGAAAGACGTGGAAAGCTTCGCCACGATGTTCCTAAACTATGATCTGCTCGCGCAGAGATGGGTACGTTACGGATACGTCTACCCCTTCGCCGAAGGCTTGGCGGGAATCCTGATGGTCGCGGGCGCGCTGATGTGGCTGTCGATCCCGGTGGCGCTGTTCATCGGCATCATCGGCGCGATATCGGTCTACAAGGCCGTCTATGTCGACAAGCGAGAGATCAAGTGCGCCTGTGTCGGCGGCGACAGCAATGTGCCCTTGGGTTTCGTTTCTCTGACTGAGAACCTGATGATGATTGCGATGGCGGTCTGGATGCTGATCAAGGTCACCATTCTGGGTCACTAGCGCAAGGACACTACCTCGACCTCACGGACCCACCGGCCATCGCCTGTGCAGATCGTCGATTACCAAGGGGTGGTGATGCCGCCCCATTCCTCCAT
>NZ_VDDC01000021.1:0-110749 GCF_006239215.1 Paracoccus haeundaensis | reverse complement strand
CGCGCCAGCCGCGCCCCCGCCGCCGCCGCGCGCCGGACCAGCGCCGCCGCCCCGGCCAGCACGACGAAGGCCGCAAGGACGCCCCCCGCCATGCCAAGCGTCAGGCGCCACAGCCCCGAAAACAGTGCGGCAGCCCCCACCAGCGCGATCAGCGCCGCGACGATCATCACCAGATAGCGCCGTTCGGGCCAGCCGCCCCCGGATGCGTCCGCGTCGCGGAACAAGGTCGCCGCGCGGATGCGCCGCGTTCGCGCCAAGGGCCACAGCGCAAAGATGAACGCAGTCAGCACGCCATAGACCGCCGCCTGCGCCAGGGGGCCCGGATAGACGCCGAAGACCGCCGGCACCGGCAGGCGCGCCGTCAGCAGCGGCGCCAGCGCCAGCGGCACCAGCGCCCCCAGGATCAGCCCCGCCGTGACGCCGATCGCGGTCACCGCCCCGATCTGCAGCAGGTAGACCTGAAAGATCGTCCGCCCCGACGCACCGAAGGTCTTCAGCACGGCGATGGTCTCGGTCTTGCGGGCCAGATGCGCGCGCACCGCCGCCGACACGCCGACCCCGCCCACGGCCAGCCCGGTCAGCCCGACCAGCACCAGGAACGCGCCGATGCGGTCCACGAAACTGTCGATGCCCGGCGCGCCGCGGCGGCTGTCGCGCCAGCGCGCGCCGCTGTCGGGGAAGGCCGCGCGCCAGTCGGCCCGCAGCGCATCCAGATCGGTCCCCGGCGGCAGCGCCAGCCGATAGTTGCTGTCATACAGCGTGCCCGCGCCCAGCAGATCGCTGTCGGCCAGCGCCTCGCGCAGGACCAGGGTGCGGGGGCCAAAGCCGAAGCTGGCCGCCCCCGCATCGGGTTCGCTGACCAGCCGCGCGGTCAGCACGAAATCCTGCGTGCCAAGGCGGAACATGTCGCCAGGCGACAGCCCCAGCCTGTCGGCCAGCAGCGGCGCCATCACGCCCCCGGGCAGGCCCTGCGGGGTCGCCCCCAAGGCCTGCCCCAGCGGCATGGGCGGGTCCAGTACCGCCTGTCCCAGAAGGGGCCAAGCCGCGTCCACACCCTTGACCTGGGTCAGGGCGCGTTCTGACGCGTCCCCCTGCCCGACCACCGCCATGGACCGGAAATCGACGATTTCGGATACCGTGACGGCCCGATCCTCCAGCCAGTCACGCTCTGAGGGCGTGGCAAAGCGATAGGTCAGCTGCACCTCGGCATCGCCGCCCAGCAGGATCGCGCCCTGCGCGGTCAGCCCCGCCTGGATCGCCGCGCGCACCGAGCCCACGGCGGCGATGGCGGCCACGCCGAGCGCCAGGCAGGTCAGCAGCACCCAGAACCCGCGCAGGCCCCCGCGCAGGTCGCGCCGCGCCAGCCGGGCCGCCAGCGCCAGGCTCATGCCGCGGCCTCGGCGGCCAGACGGCCGTCGGCCAGGCGGATCACCCGGTCGCAGCGCCGCGCCAGGTCCGGGTCATGCGTGACCAGCACCAGCGTCGCGCCATGATCGGCGCGCAGCCCGAACAGCAGGTCCATGATCGCCTGCCCCGTCGCCCCGTCCAGATTGCCGGTGGGTTCGTCCGCCAGCAGGATCGCCGGGCGCGGCGCCGCGGCGCGGGCCAAGGCCACGCGCTGCTGCTCTCCGCCCGACAGTTGCGCGGGGTAATGGTCGCGGCGCGCGCCCAAGCCCACGCGGTCCAATTCCGCCGCCGCGCGGGCGAAGGCGTCGGGCGCACCGGCCAGCTCCAGCGGCGTCGCGACATTTTCAAGCGCCGTCATGGTGGGGATCAGGTGGAAGGACTGGAACACCACCCCCATATGGGACAGACGAAAGCGCGCCAGCGCATCCTCGTCCAGCGCGGTCAGGTCCTGACCCATCGCCTGGACAAGGCCGCCCGTGGCGCGTTCCAGACCGCCCATCAGCATGAGGAGCGACGACTTGCCCGATCCCGAAGGACCCACCAGCCCGACCGTCTCTCCGCGTTCGACCTGCAGCGACAGGCCACGCAGGATCGGGACCGGCCCGGCATTGCCCTGCAACGTCAGATGCGCATCGGACAGGCGGATCACGGGGTCGGCCATCGGGTCGCTCCTTCGTCGCGGTCTGGGTGTCGGGGCACGATATGGTCGGCCCGCCCGCGAAGGCAACCGCCTGACGGCCGCGCTGACCGCGCTGGCGGTCACCATCGCGGCATCATGGGCAGCCCCTGCTAACGCAGAGACGCTGCGCCTGACCGCGATGGGCGACAGTCTGACGCAGGGATACGGCCTGCCGCAGGATCAGGGGTTCGTGCCCGTGCTGGAGGCCTGGCTGCGGGGTCGCGGCCATGACGTCGCAGTGACCAATGCGGGCGTGTCGGGGGATACCACGGCGGGGGGTGCCGCGCGGATCGACTGGACGCTGGCGGACGGGCCCGACGCGATGATCGTGGCGCTTGGCGGCAACGATCTCTTGCGCGGGATCGACCCGGCCTCCAGCCGCGCGAACCTGGCGGCGATCCTGGACAAGACGCGGGCGGCGGGGGTGCCCGTCCTGCTGGCGGGCCTGCCCGCGCCGGGCAACTACGGCCCCGAGTTCAAGCGCGACTTCGAGGCGATGTATGCCGATCTGGCCACTGAATACGACGCGGTGCTGGTCCCCGACTTCCTGGGGCCGATCGGGGAAAAGGCCACGCAGGGCCTGTCCCTGTCGGACCTGATGCAGGACGACCGCATCCACCCCAACGCGCGCGGCGTCGAGCAGATCGTGGATGCGATCGGCCCCAAGGTCGAGGATCTGCTGGCCCGGGCGGATCAGTAGCGCGCGGCCATCTCCGGCAGGGACAGCGGGCGCAGCTTGTCGGCGTTCCCGGCGGTGCCGAAGGCTTCGAAGCGGTCGCGGCAGACCTGCGCCATCATCGCCATCGCGGGCTTCAGATAGGCCCGCGGGTCGAACTCGGCCGGGTGTTCGGCCATCACGCGGCGGATCGCGGCGGTCATGGCCAGGCGGTTGTCGGTGTCGATGTTCACCTTGCGCACGCCGTGGCGGATGCCGCGCTGGATCTCCTCGACCGGGACGCCCCAGGTCGGGCGGATGTCGCCGCCATGGGCGTTGATGATCGCCTGCAGATCCTCGGGGACGGAACTGGAGCCGTGCATCACCAGATGGGTGTTGGGCAGGCGGCGGTGGATCTCCTCGATCACGTGCATGGCCAGGATGTCGCCATCGGGCTTGCGCGTGAATTTATACGCGCCGTGGCTGGTGCCCATGGCGATGGCCAGGGCGTCCACGCCTGTCTCCTCAACGAAGCGCACGGCCTCGTCCGGGTCGGTCAGCAGCTGCTCCTCGGAGAGCTTGCCCTCGGCGCCGTGGCCGTCCTCGGCGTCGCCCATGCCCGACTCAAGGCTGCCCAGAACGCCCAGCTCTCCCTCGACCGACACGCCGCAGGCATGGGCCATCTCGGTCACGCGGCGGGTGATGTCGGCATTGTAGGCGTAATCGGCGGGCGTCTTGCCGTCCGATTTCAGCGACCCGTCCATCATCACCGACGTGAAGCCGTTCTGGATCGCGGTGGCGCAGGTCTCCAGCCCGTTGCCATGGTCCAGATGCATGCAGATCGGGATGTCGGGATAGGCCCGCGCCAGACCCGCGATCAGACCCGCCAGCACCGCGTCATTGGCATAGGCCCGCGCGCCGCGGCTGGCCTGCAGGATCACCGGGCTGCGGGTGGCCTGGGCCGCCTGCATGACCGACAGGCCCTGCTCCATGTTGTTGATGTTGAAGGCGGGCACGGCATAGTCATGCTCGGCCGCGTGGTCCAGAAGCTGGCGCAGGGTGATCATCGGCATGGGATGTTATCCTTGAAGGGCGGCCTGAAGCGCGTCGATTTCCTCGGACGCGCCGAAGAACAGGGGGGTGAAGTCATGCGGCCCGCGCGGCACGCGGTCCAGGATCGGGCCGTGCCCGTCGGTCGCGCGGCCCCCGGCCTGTTCGATCAGAAAGGCGATGGGCACGCATTCATAGATCAGCCGCAGCCGGCCGTCGCCGTATCCCGGCCGGGCATCGGCAGGATACAGGAACGCGCCGCCCTTCAGCAGGATGCGGTGCAACTCGCCCACGGCGGCGGCCAGCCAGCGCATGTTGAAGTCGCGCCCGCGCGGCCCGTCGCGGCCCGCGCGCAGATCGCGCGCCCAGGCCTGAAGGCCCGGCGCCCAGTGGCGTTCGTTCGACGCGTTATAGGCGATGGTCGAGGCCTGGGGCTTCAGGCGCAGGTTCTGGCGGCTGACGCGGAAGGCATGGGCCTCCGCATCCCAGGTGGCGACATGGACGCCCGCGCCGGTGGACCAGCCGAAATCGACCGAATGACCGAAGGAGGCATAGCCCGCCGCCACCACCGCCCGGCCCGTCCGCTGAAATCCCTGCGGATCGGCGGGCAGGATGCTGAACAGCATCCCCAAAGGCGCGCCGATGCCGATGCTGCCCGACCCGTCGATCGGGTCGATCGCCACGTCGAAGGCGCCGCCGTCGTTCAGCAGGATGATGTCCAGGGCCTCCTCGGACAGGACCTGCCGCACGCCCGCCGCGCGCAGGGCGGCGATCATGTGGTCGTGGGCCGCGACGTCCAGCGCCTTCTGCCGGTCGCCGCTGTCATTGGTGCCGACGATGGCCTCGGGGTCGCCGTGCAGGCGCCCCGCCGCCAGCCGCGCGGCCAGGGGCGGAAGCGCGCGCGCGATGGCCGCCACGATGGCCGCAGCGCCCTCGCGCGCCAGCACGTCGTCCAGCAGCGGCCCCGTCGCGGGCCCGTCCGTCGGCAGCCGCAGCATCACCGCCCTGCGTACTTGGCGCCGACCGCGTCGATGGCGTCGACATTGCCCGCCGACTTGCCGTTGCGGTCGAAGTTCCGGGTCTGCGCCAGCCATGCGTCGGCGATGGTCTTGGCGACCTCGGCCCCGATAACGCGGGCGCCCATGGTGATGATCTGCGCGTCGTTCGACAGCGCGGCGCGTTCGGCCGAATAGGTGTCATGCGTCAGGGCGGCGCGAATGCCCGGCACCTTGTTGGCTGCGATGCAGACGCCGATGCCTGTGCCGCAGACCAGGATGGCGCGGTCATAGGTGCCGTCCATGACCTGGCTGGCCACCCGGTCCGACAGGTTGGCATAGAAGGCGTCGGGGCCTTCGTCGGTGCGGCTGATCTCGGCCACGTCGAAGCGGTCCTTGAGGTGGTCGGCCAGAACCTTGGCCAGACCTTCGCCCGCGCTGTCCCCTGCGATTGCCAGTTTCATGCGTCATCTCCGATGGTTGCGGCGCAGCGCGCCAGGATGTCCTGATAGCCGTTCACGTCCCAGGCCGACCGCCCGATGAACAGCCCGTCGATATGCGGGCAGGCGATCAGTTCCGCGCAATTGCCCGGATTGACCGACCCGCCGTAAAGGCAGGGCACAGGGCGGCCCAGCACGTCCTGCGCGACCGCGATGATCTCGGCCTGCCGCGCGTCGGCATAATCCGAGGTCGCGGGGATGCCGTTCGCACCGATCGCCCAGACCGGCTCATAGGCCAGCAGGATCGTGGCGTCGGACCCGGCCACGGGTTCCAACGCGGCGCGGACCTGCGTCTCCAGCACCTGCGTGGCGCGGCCAGCCTCGCGCTCGGCCAAGGTCTCGCCGATGCAGATCAGCGGGATCAGGCCGTGGCGGACGGCGGCGGCGGTCTTCAGGCCCACGGTCCTGTCCGTCTCTCCGAAATGCTCGCGGCGTTCGCTGTGGCCCAGTTCCACGATGTCCAGCCCGCAATCGGTCAGCATCACGGGGCTGATCTCTCCGGTCCAGGCGCCTGCGTCGTCCCAGTGCATGTTCTGCGCGCCGACCTTGACGTCGGTCTCCGACAGCGCGTCGGCCACCTGGCGGCAGGCGGTGAAGGGCGGGATGACGAAACGCTGGATGCCCGCGGGCGCGGGCGTGCCGCGCAACCCTTGGGCAAAGGTCATCGCCTCGGCCAGAGTCTTGTTCATCTTCCAGCTGGTGCCGATCCAGAATGGGGTCATGCGGGGTCCTTTGCGATGGTCAGCGCGATGCCTGCCCGGTCGATCGCGGCGCGATCCTCGGGCGCGGGGGGCGCGTCGGTGATGATGGCGTCGAATTCGGTCAGGTCGGCCAACGCATGCAGCGCGCTGCGCCCGAAGCGCGCGTGATTGACCAGCAGCACGCTGCGCTCCGCCGCGTGCATCATCGCGCGTTTCGCGCGCACCGCGTTGTCGTCCATGTGAAAGGCCCGCAGCCCCGCCACAGCGGGGGTCGAGATGAAGGCCAGGTCCGCATGCAGCCCGGCCAGCGCGCTTTCCGTGACCATGCCGAAAAAGCCGTTGAACTTGGCGCTGTAGATGCCGCCAAGCGCGATCAGCGTGACGCGCGGCGCATCCTTCAGCCGCTCGATCACGGCGGCGTTGTTGGTGATCACCGACAGGGGCGCGCATTCCGTCAGGCTGGCGCCCAGCAGCGCCGCCATCGAGCCGTCATTGACCATCACGGTCATCCCCGGCTCAATCAGGGCGCGGGCGGCATGGGCCATGCGGATCTTGGCCTCGCCGTCCTGCAGGGCGCGGATGCGGAAATCGCTCTCGAACTGGGTGCCGGCCTCGATGGTGGCGCCGCCGCGAACCTTGCGCAGCAGGCCCGCCTGTTCCAGGTCGTCCAGGTCGCGATGGATGGTCATCTTGCTGACCGCGAAACGGGCCGCCAGATCGTCCAGGTCCACGGCGCGTGCCGCGACCAGCAGATCCATGATCGCCTGTCTGCGTTCTTCGCGTTTCACCCAAACCCTCCCTTGGTCGCCGGTTTCATAACATGATCCGCGCACATAACAACACCGACTTTGTGACTTTGTGATTTTTTGTTGTGATGATGACGGCGGCGGGTTATGGAGGGCGCGACAGGAGGACCGCCATGCCCTTAGACACCCCCAAAGACCCCGCCATCGCCGCCAAGGCCGATCTGGACCCGCAGAACTTCGCTTTGGCGAACTGCATCCGCGCGCTGACCATTGATGCCGTGAACGCCGCCAACAGCGGCCATCCCGGCGCCCCGATGGGCATGGCCGATGCCGCCACCGTGCTGTTCCGCAACCACCTGAAGTTCGATGCGGCCAATCCCGACTGGCCCGACCGTGACCGCTTCGTGCTGTCGAACGGGCACGCGTCCATGCTGCTCTACAGCCTGCTGCACCTGACCGGGTACCAGGACATGACGCTGGATCAGATTAGGAATTTCCGCCAATGGGGCGCGATCACCGCCGGCCATCCGGAATACGGCCATGCCAAGGGCGTCGAGACCACGACCGGCCCCCTGGGCCAGGGCCTGGCCACCGCCGTTGGCATGGCGCTGGCGGAACGCGCGCTGGCCGGAGAGTTCGGCGGTGATCTGGTCGATCACCGCACCTGGGTCATGCTGGGCGACGGCTGCCTGCAGGAGGGCATCGGCCAGGAGGCGATCAGCCTGGCGGGCCATCTGGGCCTGGGCAAGCTGATCGTTCTCTATGACGACAACAGCATCACCATCGACGGCCCGACCTCGGTCAGCTTCTCCGAGGACATCCCGGCACGGTTCAAGGCCTGCGGCTGGCATGTCCAGAGCTGCGACGGCCATGACGGGCGCGCCCTGGACGCCGCGATGGAGGCCGCCAAGGCGGAGACGGGCAAGCCCTCGCTGATCGCGATGAAGACGATCATCGGCTTCGGCTCTCCCAACCGCGCGGGCAGCTATTCCGTGCATGGATCGCCGTTGGGCAAGGATGAGGGCGCACTGACCCGCGAGGCCCTGGGCTGGAGCCACGAGGCCTTCGTGATCCCCGACGATCTTGCCGCCGAATGGCGCGAAATCGGCGCGCGTGGCGCCGCCGACCGCGAGGCCTGGGAGGCCCGTCTGGCGGCATCCCCCAAGGGTGCGGCCCTGACGCAGCGTCTGTCGGGCGATCTGCCCGAGGGCTATGACGCCGCCGTCTCCGCCGCCCGCGACGCCCTGTTCGCCGCGCCCAAGAAGGCCGCGACCCGCAAGGCCAGCCAGATGGCGCTGGAGGCGCTGACCCCGGCCGTGCCCGCGATGATCGGCGGATCGGCCGACCTGACCGGATCGAACCTGACCCGCGTCAAGGCCGTCGACACGCAGTACACGCGCGAGACGCCCGGCCGCTACATCGGCTATGGCGTGCGCGAGTTCGGCATGGCCGCCGCGATGAACGGGCTGAACCTGCATGGCGGCGTGATCGCCTATGGCGGCACGTTTTTGGTGTTTTCCGACTATGCCCGCAACGCGATCCGCCTGTCGGCGCTGATGGGGGTCGGCACGATCTATGTCATGACCCATGACAGCATCGGCCTGGGCGAAGACGGCCCGACCCACCAGCCGGTGGAACATCTGGCATCCCTGCGCGCCATCCCCGGCCTGACCGTCCTGCGCCCTGCCGACACGGTCGAGACGTTGGAGGCCTGGGACATCGCGATCCGCAACCGGACCGTGCCGTCGCTGCTGGCCCTGTCCCGCCAGGACGTCCCGCAGCTGCGCACGGAGGCCGGGTCCGAGAACCTGACTGCCAAGGGCGCCTATGTGATCCGCCAGTTCGGCGAGGGCCGCGACGTGACCCTGATCGCCACAGGAACCGAAGTCGCCATCGCCGTGGAGGCCGCCGAGGCGCTGGCCGCCGAAGGCATGGCCGTGGCCGTGGTGTCGATGCCCAGCTGGGAGCTGTTCGAGGCGCAGGACGCGGATTACCGCGCCCTGACCTTGGGCACCGCGCCCCGGATCGCCGTCGAGGCCGCAGGCAAGTTCGGCTGGACCCGCTATGTCGCGACCGAGGACGACGTGATCGGCATGACCGGCTTCGGCGCATCGGCCCCGATCGACCGGCTGTACCAGGAGTTCGGCATCACCCCCGAGGCCATCATCGCCCGCGCCCGCCTGGTGACAGGCCACTAATCCAAAGGCCAAGGCCGCACGCGGCCTTGCCACGATGCTCCCCACGCGCGCAAAGCGCGCGCGCGGGGCCCAGCGGCAGCGACCGGGTCGGGGTTTCCCCGACCCGTCCCCGTTTGGGTCACCCCGCCATCAGCGCGCGCGCCGTCGCCTCGTCGGTGATCAGCCCGGACAGGCGCCCGCTGTTCAGCACCGCGCGGATGGCCGCGACCTTTTCCGCGCCTCCGGCGATGACCACGATACGCTGATCCTGCCCCCGGTTCAGGTCCACCGACAGCGTCCGCGCGCTCAGCGTCGTGTCCAGCACACGGCCCGTGGCATCGAAGAAATAACCCATCATCTCTCCGACGCCCCCCGCGGCGTTGATCTCGGCGATCTCGCGCGCCTCGATCATGCCGGATGCGACCAGCTGCGCGCCCGCATCCGCCGTGCCCATGCCCACGAAGGTCAGCGTGGCGCTGTTCGACAGATCAAAGATGTCGCGCACGCCGGGCTGGGACAGCAGCACGGCCCGGTCGCCTTCGGAATTGGCAAAGAACGGCACCGGCATCACGAAGGCCTGCGCCCCGGTCTTCTCCGCCAGCGTATGCATCACGTCATGCGGGTTCGCCGCATAATTGCGCGTCAGCCCGCCCAGGACCGCGACGAACCTTACCGCGCGTGCGTCAAAGCGCGGCAGCTGCCGAACCGCCGCCGCTAGCGTCCGGCCATGGCCCAGCCCGATGACCCTGTGTTCGCCCCGCTCGATCTCGCGGCGAAGAAAGCCCGCGCCCGCCAGGCCCAGGGCGCGCAGGGGCATGCCGTCCTCGCCCAGGTCGGGGGCAACCTCGCACTGGTCCAGCCCATAGCGCGCGCACAGCTGATCCTCCAGCATGGCGCATTCGACGATCTCTCCGTCGATGGTGACCTTGACCACGCCCTCGGCCACGGCGCGGGCGATCAGGCGGTGCGCCTTGACGCCGGGCAGGCCCAGCCGCTTGGCGACGGCGGCCTGCGTCAGCCCGCCCGCATAATGCAGCCAGGCCGCCCGGATCGCCAGGCTCTGCTCCGGATCGACCGGTCCTCGCCGGGCCATCAGGCGGCGGCCCGCATCAGCGCGTCCAGATTGTCGGCCGACAGGGGCGCCGGGTTGGCCCTCATCGACGACGACGCGGCCGCCGCCTGCGCCGCGGCCTGACATGCCGCCGCGTCGATCCCCAGGGCGTCCAGCCCCGGCAGGCCCGCCGCACGGGACCAGTCGGCCAGCAGCGCTGCGGCCTCGGCGACCGAGGCATCGGGCCGCCCGAACGCCGCCCCGATCCAGGCGCCCACCTGGTCCAGCCGGGCCGCCAGCGCGCGGTCCGTGACCGCCCGGCGGTTCGCAACCAGCACATGCGGCAGCAGCGTGCCGCAGATTGCGCCATGCGCTGCCCCGGTCAGCCCGCCCAAGGGGCCGGCCAGCCCATGCACCGCGCCCAGCCCCGCATTGGCCAGCGCCATGCCGCCGCACAGGCTGACCCAGGCCATCTCGTCGCGCGCCTGCGGGTCTTCGGCCTGCATCAGGCGGATCAGCGCCGCCAGCCCACGCGGGATCGCATTGCGGCACAGCGCGTCGGTCAGCGGATTGGCGCGGGTGCAGACATAGGGCTCGATCACCTGCGTGACGGCATCCAGCCCCGAGGCCAGCGTCACCCCGCGCGAACAGCCGTCCGTCAGGGCCGGGTCCACGATGGCCAGCGCCGGCAGCATCCGCGCATCGCGCAGGCTGACCTTGCGGCGCGCCTCGGGGACGCCGATCACGGCGTTGCGCGTCACCTCGGCCCCGGTGCCGGCGGTGGTGGGGATGGCCACGAAGGGCAGCGGCGGATGGTCCAGCGGCAGGCCCTGCCCCACCACCTCCAGATGATCCAGCATCGGCCGCGTGGCGGGGATCAGCGCCGCGATGGCTTTGCCCGCATCGATCACCGCACCGCCGCCCATCGCGACAACCGCCTGCATGCCCGCCCCCGCCACAACGCCCGCCTCTATCAGCGCCATGTCCGGCTCATGCGGCACCGCGAAAGTCGCCACCGAACAGCCTGCCGCCGACAGATCGTGCGCCAAGGCGGCGCTGCGGCTCGGATCGCGGCCATGGACCAACAGGACCCGCCGCCCCAGGGCCGCGACCCGCCCGGCGGCCATCGCCGCCTGCCCCCGGCCGAACAGGATCTCGGTGGCGGTGGCAAAGGCAAAGGGCTGGGGCATGGGGCGTCCTGTCGATGATGGGTCAGATATTCAGCTTATCCGCCCCGGTGTCGATATGCGGTGCCCAGAATGCGACACTTTCGGCGATCTGGGCGATGACCTGCCGGTCGTTCGGGTCGCGTTCCTTGAAGGACAGCTCCAGGCAGATCTCGTTGTCGACCGCGCCGCCCTGGGCCAGCGCCTCCAGCAGGGGTTCCGGCTGGACGCGGCCCTTGGCGTTGAATTCGGCGGTGAAGGGGCGGTGGCCGCCCTTGTCCATCAGCGACTGCTTGATGTGGATGATCGGGCTGACGCGCGGCACGGCGCGGGCCCAGGCATAGGGGTCCAGATCGTCCGGATCGGGGCTGGTGACATCGCCGTGGTCGATATCGGCCATCATCCACATCGGCACCGCCATGTCGGCCGCGCTCAGCCGGTCCTGCAGCGCCAGGGCGGCCGGGATTGTTTCTCCGAATTCGCGGCCCACGCTCATGGGCTCCCAGAAAACATAGTCCAGCCCGGCGACCTTCGCGTGATCCGCGACCTCGGCCCAGCAGTCGATGGCGATGCGGATCAGCGCCTCGCGCCGGGCCGGACCGTCGTAATCGCGATAGGTGAAGATCGCGAACTGCGTGCCCACCGACCGCCCGCCCAGATCGGCGGTGATGTCCGCGAAGGTCTTGAACCAGTCGACATAGTATCGCCGCACATCCGCATCGGGATGGCCGAAATGGTTCAGCCGACCATAGGGGCCCGTCATGCCGCTGGTGACGCGCACCCCGGTCCGGTCCAGCGCCGCGCGCATCTGCCGGGTCAGGCGGCGGATCACCGGCGCGGGCCAGGAGGGATTGATGAACTCATGCGTCAGCTGCAGGTCGCGGATGCGCAGATCCCGCGCGACCGTGTCGATCAGGTCGTCCGGATCGGCAAAGCGGTTGACCAGCGGGTTGGTGTTCAGCGACAGGGTCAGCATCACGCGATCTCCGGCGCCAGGGTGTCGTCGAACCAGGCGGCAAAGGCCGCCTGCTGGTCCCGGGTCAGGTGCAGATAATGCTTGGTGCGCCGGGTCAGGATGTCCTCGGGGCGGCGCGCCCATTCCTTGGCGACCAGGTACCGCGCCTCGGCCTCGTAAAGCTGTCCACCGAAATGGCGTCCCAGGCCCGACAGGGTCATGGCGCCCGCCACGACATCCTTGGTCCGCGCGCCGTACAGGCGACCGTAATGCTGGACCAGCGCGCGCGGCATCCAGGGGTGCAGTTCGCGCTGCAGGTTGGCAAAGCTTTCGTAATCGGCATTGGCGATCTCGCCGCCCGGCAGGGTCGCGGTCTCGGTCCAGTCGGAGCCCATCTGCGGGAACACCTCGGTCAGGCGGTGCATGCCGCGTTCGGCCAGTTCGCGGAAGGTGGTGATCTTGCCGCCGAAGACGTTCAGCAGCGGCGCGCCTCCGGTCTGGTCCAGGTCGAACACATAGTCCCGCGTGACCGCCGACGGGTTGCCCTGCCCGTCGTCGAACAGCGGGCGCACGCCCGAAAAGCTGTGGATCACGTCGGACCGGCGCAGCTTCTCCTTGAAATAGCGGTTCACGGCGGCCAGCAGATAG
The DNA here is from genome assembly GCF_006239215.1 of Paracoccus haeundaensis. NCBI lineage: Bacteria > Pseudomonadati > Pseudomonadota > Alphaproteobacteria > Rhodobacterales > Paracoccaceae > Paracoccus > Paracoccus haeundaensis. Next base: position 98,019 of record NZ_VDDC01000021.1, on the reverse strand, counting down.
TCGATCTCGGATTCGTCGGCGGTGACGTCCTCGGCCCGGCCGTCATAGGCGATGTCGGTCGTGCCGATCAGCGCCATGTCGCCCTCGTAGGGGTTGATGAAGATCACGCGCTTGTCGTGGTTCTGCACCAGATAGGCGTTGGTCCCCGCCCACCATTTCGGCACGATGATATGGCTGCCCTTGACCAGCCGCACGTTGCGGGCCGAATTCGACCCCGCAACGCGGGTGATGAAGTCGCTGACCCAGGGACCGGCGCAGTTGACCAGGCAGCGGGCCCGGAACTGCCGTTCCTCTCCGGTGACGGTGTCGCGGGTGGTCACGGACCAGGCGTCGCCCTCGCGGCGTGCCGACACACAGGCGGTGCGGGTCAGGACGGTCGCGCCGCGCTCCGCCGCATCGACCGCGTTCAGCACCACCAGCCGCGCGTCGTCGACCCAACAGTCGCTGTATTCGAACCCCTTGTGGTACTTGTCCAGCAGCGGCGCGCCCTCGGGATCGCGGCGCAGGTCCAGCGTGCGCGTGCCCGGCAGCTTCTTGCGCCCGCCCAGGTTGTCATAGAGGAACAGCCCCAGCCGGACCAACCAGGCGGGCCGGTCGTCGGGGCTGTGCGGCAGCACGAAGCGCATCGGCCAGATGATGTGCGGGGCCGCGGCCAGCAGCACCTCTCGTTCGATCAGCGCCTCGCGGACCAGGCGGAACTCGTAATATTCCAGATAGCGCAGCCCACCATGGACCAGCTTGCCCGACCGCGACGAGGTGCCCTGCGCCAGATCGTCCTTTTCGCACAGCACGACCGACAGGCCCCGCCCCGCGGCATCGCGCGCGACGCCCGCGCCGTTGATGCCGCCGCCGATCACGAACAGATCGATCATCTCGTGGCCTTGGGTCATCCTACTCTCCTGTCGTGGTGCGGGCCCGCGCCATGGCTGCCCAGACGGGCGGCAGGGCAGCGCGGGTCGCGGCAAAGGCGGGGAACAGCCGCGCATAGGTCGCGGCCAGATGGGGATCGGGGGCCTCGGGGGCGCGCAGCAGGGGCGTGACCCATTCGGCGATGCAGGCGTCCATGTCGCGATAGGCGCCGATGGCCACGGCGGCCATCATCGCGGCCCCCGCGGCCCCGGCCTCGTCGCGGTCGGACACGCGGACGGGCGCGTCCAGCGCGGCCGACAGGATGCGCCGCAGGGCGGGCGACCGCGCCGCCCCACCGGTCAGGCGCAGTTCGGACGGAAGCGGCCCCATCGCGGCGTAACAGTCGCGCATGGCCAGGCCCAGACCTTCGGCCACGGCGCGCACCAGATCGGGATAGCGATGGCCCGCCGACAGGCCGGTGAACCCGGCCCGCGCCGCCGCATCGACGAAGGGCCCGCGTTCCCCGGCATCCGAGATATAGGGGTGGTACAGGATCTGCCCCGGCGCGGCTTGGCCCAGCCAGCCGTCCAGCCGCGCGACAAGGTCGCGATGCGTCACTGGCTGGCCCATGTCCGACAGGATGCCCGCCGCCAGGCCCAGTACCCAATCCAGGTTCAGCGTCGCCGCCATGTTGGTCTGGACCTGCGTGACCACGCCCGGCACCGGCAGGCAGATGACATAGCCCGTGCCCTGATCGTTCAGATGCACCCGGTCGGCGGTCACGGCGCGCAGATGCACCCCGGTCGAGCCGACCGTCGAACAGGCCACGTCGCCCGCCCCACCCAGCACGCCCGCGCCCAGCGCGGTCATCACCATGTCGACATAGCCCAGGCTGACCGGCGTGCCTGCCAGCAGGCCCGTCGCCGCAGCGGCATCCGCGGTCAGCGGATGGGTCACCTGCGTACCGTCGATAATCGGCGGCAGCAGGCCGCGCCGATGCGTCAGGCCCAGTGCGTCGATGACCGTGTCATCATAGGCTCGGGTGCGGAAGTTGCCGAAGGTGAAGCTGGCCTCGGACGGGTCTGTCGCCCGCACGCCGGTCAGGTTCAGATACAGCCAGTCCTTGCAGTGCAGTGCGACCCGCGCCCGGTCCAGCAGGTCCGGGTGATGGGCGTCCATATGGGCCATCTGCGCGCCCTGCTGGCAGGTGTTCAGGCCGGTGCCCGTCGCCTCGAACCGGGCGCGGTCCTGGCCCAGGTGGCCGACGGTCGGTGCGGCACGCGCGTCCAGCCACAGCCAGGCATCGCCCACCGGGCCGTCGTCTCCGACCAGCCAGGTGCCGTCGCCCTGCCCCGTCACGGACAGCGCCGCGGTCCGCCCCGCCAGGCCCGGGATATGATCAGCCAGTCCGCGCAGCGCCGCGGCGCAATCATCCCAGGTCCGGGCCATGTCCTGCGTCGCGGCGCCCTGCGCTCCGGTCGCATAGCGATTCGGCACCGCCGCCGCGCCCAGCTGACGCCCGGAAAGATCGAACCCCACGGCCTTGATGACCGAGGTCCCGGCATCGATTCCGATCAGCACGTCGCGCTGCTTGTCCGTCATGATGCCTCCATCCCTTGGCCCCGGTTTATATCACGATGATCGCACAGGGAACGTATTTTTTTACGGACACGGCAATTTATTTCATCTAAGCTGGTCCTGTTCGCGTCCGACAGGATGCGCGGAATCGCCGCAATCACAGGCCCGCGCCACGCGAATCGACCGGAGGGGAGGCCGGACCGCATGACGACTTTCGCCAGCACAGGCTTGCGCCCCGCATGCCCTCGCGCCCTGGATGCGGCCCGTGCGGCGACCGCCGCAGAGCAGGCCCCGATGCGCATCCTCTCCGCGAGGTCGATCACGTGAAGTTATCATCAACCATGAGATGTGCGCCCGCCCGCCCCGTGTTCCAGCCAGAGGCAGACCGATGACCGACAGCACCACCGCCCCCCGGGCCCCCGCCGCCAGCCGTCGCGGCCTGATCCTGTCCGTGGCCCTGGGCCTGGCCGTCCTGGCCGCCATCGCGCTGGATACCACCGTGGTGAAGGTCGGCTCCGAGGCCGATGCCCGCCAGCAGGCGTTTTCGCCTGACACCTATGGCACGCAGGAATTCCCGCGCATCCGCGACGCGGTGATCGAACGCGCGGTGCCCGCGACGGACCTGGCCGCGGCCATCGCCGCCGATCAGGACGCGGCCATCGCCGAATACGGCACTCCCGCATCGACCGGCGCCATTATGATGGTCACCGTGACCGGCACCGCCGGAGAGCCGCGGGCCGGGGTCTATCCGCTGACCGTCGAGGGCCTGCCCGAGGATCTGCGCATCCGCGTGCAGACCGGCCCCGCGATCAACGGCACCGACCTGCGCGACGCGCCGGGCGACATCGCCTTCGGCGCCTTCAAGAACCAGATCGAATACCAGGACGCGGGATCGGGCATCAACCGCGCCATGGCGGCCGAGGTGCTGGCCCCCATCGACACCACCGCCCTGGCGGGCAAGCAGGTGACGGTGACCGGGGCGTTCCGGCTGATCAACCCGTCGAACTGGCTGATCACCCCCGTCGCGCTGGAGGTCCAATGAGCGCCCAGGTCGTCCTTGCCGCCCGCAACGTGGCCAAGTCCTATGGCCAGGTCCACGCGCTGAAGGGCGTGAACTTCGACATCCATCGCGGCCAGGTCACCACCCTGTTCGGAGAGAACGGCGCGGGCAAATCCACGCTGATGAAGATTCTGTCGGGCGTGATCCAGCCCACATCGGGCCAGATCGTGCTGGACGGCAGGCCTGTGGCCTTCGCCAATGCCAATGACGCGCGCGACCGGGGGATTTCCATCATCCACCAGGAGCTGTCGCTGGCCCCGAACCTGTCGGTGCGCGACAACATCTTCATGGGCCGCGAGATCATGGGCCCCTTGGGCGTCGACTACGCCGAGGAGGACCGCCAGACCCGCGCCCTCATGGAGGAGCTGGAGGAGCAGATCGACCCCGCGACCCTGGTCGAGGACCTGCGCCTGGGCCAGCAGCAGATCGTCGAGATCGCCCGCGCCCTGTCGGTGGACAGCCGCATCCTGATCATGGACGAACCGACCAGCGCGCTGTCGGCATCCGAGGTCGAGGTTCTGTTCAAGGTCATCCGCGACCTGACCGCGCGCGGCGTCAGCATCGTCTATATCTCGCACCACCTGGAGGAGGCGCTGACCATCACCGACCATGCGGTGGTGCTGCGCGACGGGGTGATGACCGCCTATGCGCCACGCGCCCAGATCGATCTGGAATGGATCGTGCGCAACATGGTCGGCGAGAATTACGACCTGGGATCGCCCCCGGACAGCACCATGGGCAAGGTCGCCCTGTCGATCCGCGACCTGTCGGTCCCGGACGCCACCGGCCAGGACCTGGTGCGCGGGCTGAACCTGGACGTGCGCGCCGGAGAGATCGTCTGCATCTATGGCCTGATGGGCGCGGGCCGCACCGAACTCTTGGAGACGGTCGCGGGGCGGCTGCGCGCCACCGGCGGCCAGATCGTGCTGGAGGGGCACGAGATCAGCCACCTGTCCATCGGCGACCGCATCGCCCGCGGCCTGGCCCTGGTCCCCGAGGACCGCCAGCGCGACGGCCTGGTCCAGACCATGAGCGTCGGCCAGAACCTGTCGCTGGCCTCGATCGCGCGGTTCACACGGGGGCTGTTCACCAGCACCCGCGCCGAACGCGACCTGATCGACGACAGCATCCGCCGCGTGACGGTCAAGACATCGGGCGGCGGCGCCCCCATCGGTTCGCTGTCGGGCGGCAACCAGCAGAAGGTCGTGATCGGCAAGATGCTGGCCACCCGGCCCCGCGCGATCCTGCTGGACGAGCCGTCGCGCGGCATCGACATCGGCGCCAAGGCCGAGGTGTTCCGCCTGCTGGCGGAAGGCGCGCGGGCCGGGCTGGCGGTGGTCTATTCGACCTCCGAGGTCAGCGAATGCCTGTCCATCGCCCACCGGATCATCGTCATGCACAAGGGCCGCATCACGGCCGAATTCGACAGCACCGTGTCCAAGGACCGGATCATGGCCGCCTCGGGCGAGTCCGTGGCCGCCTGACGCGCCCGAGGGAGGGAACACATGTCCGCAACCACCACGACCGCCCCCGCGAAAGGCCGCCAGTTCCATCTGGGCCGCCTGCTGCTGGAAGGGCGCGCCTTCTTCGCGCTGATCGCCATCATCGCGGTCTTCTCGTTTCTGTCGCCGAACTACTTCACGCTGTCGAACCTGCTGATCATGTCCAGCCAGGTGGCGATCTTTGGCATCCTGTCCATCGGCATGCTGCTGGTCATCCTGAACGGCGGGATCGACCTGTCCGTGGGCTCCATCCTGGCGCTGTCGGGCGTGGTCGCCGGCGCGATGATGCAGGGGGTCGAACTGGATGCGCTTGGCGTGATCCTGTATCCCCCGGTCTGGGCGGTCGTGGTGCTGACGCTGTGCGTGGGCGCGGCCGTGGGCGCGGTCAACGGCGTGCTGGTCGCGATCTTCAAGGTGCCGCCCTTCGTGGCGACGCTTGGGGTCATGTACGTGGCGCGCGGCATCGCGCTGCTGATGACCAACGGGCTAACCTACAACAACCTGCGCGGGTCCGAGGCCCTGGGCAACACCGGCTTCAACTGGCTGGGCTTCTACCGCATCGGCGGCGTGCCCATCAGCGTGATCGTGCTGGCGGTCGTGGCGATCGCCGCGGGGCTGATGCTGGGCCGGTCGGCCTTCGGGCGCTGGCTTTACGCATCGGGCGGCAACGAACGTGCGGCGGAGCTGTCCGGCGTGCCGGTCAAGCGGGTCAAGATCACCGTCTACATGGTGTCGGGCGCACTGGCCGCCGCCGCGGGGCTGGTCCTGGCCTCGCAGCTGACCTCGGCCGGACCCACAGCGGGCAACGCGTATGAACTGACCGCCATCGCCGCAGTCGTGATCGGCGGCGCGGCCCTGACCGGCGGGCGCGGCAACGTGCGCGGCACGATGCTGGGCGCCTTCGTCATCGGCTTCCTGTCTGCGGGCCTGGTGATCATCGGGGTCAGCTCCTACTGGCAGACGGTGTTCACGGGCGCGGTCATCGTGCTGGCCGTGCTGATGAACTCGCTTCAATACGGCAGCGGTACGCGCAAGACGTGAGGCCCTGCCCCCGACCTTCCCCGCGCGCCACAGGGATGGCGCGCGGAAAGACTGCCCCGCACCGGGCAGGACCACCACACCAAGGGAGAGAGACCAAATGATGAAGATGACGCGCCGGATGCTGATGGCCGCCGTGGCCACCGTGCCGCTGATGGCCGGATCGGCCTGGGCCGAGGGGCTGATCACCGTGATCGTGAACGATCCGGCCAACCCCTACTGGTTCACCGAGGGCGAGGTCGCCAAGGCCACCGCCGAGGAGCTGGGCTATACCGCCAACGTGGCCGCCCATCGCGGCGACACCAACACCGAAAGCACGCTGATCGACACCGCGATCACCAACCAGTCGGTCGCGATCATCCTGGACCCGGCCAACGCCGACGGTTCGGTCGGTGCCGTCCAGAAGGCCGTCGATGCGGGCATCCCGGTGTTCCTGGTCAACGCCGAGATCAACCAGGAGGGCCTGGCCAAGGCGCAGCTGGTGTCGAACAACGCGCAGGGCGCGGCCTTGGGCGCGCAGGCCTGGGTCGAGGCCATGGGCGAAGAAGGCGGTCAGTTCGTCGAGCTGTTCGGCAACCCCTCGGACAACAATGCCCAGACCCGCTCGAACGGCTACGAGACCGTGCTGAGCCAGTATCCCGAGTTCGAGAAGGTCGGCCAGGAAGTCGCCAACTGGGACCGCACCCAGGGCTATCAGCGCATGCAGTCGCTGCTGCAGGCGAACCCCGACATCACCGGCGTCATCTCGGGCAATGACGAGATGGCGCTCGGCGCCATCGCCGCGTTGAAGGAGGCCGGCAAGCTGGACGCCGTGACCGTGGGCGGCTTTGACGGCAGCCCCGACGCCGTCGAGGCGGTGAAGGCCGGAGAGATGGCCTATACCGTCCTGCAGCCCGTCGCGGTCTTCGCCGAGGAGGCTGTCCGTCAGGCCGACACCTTCATCAAGACCGGAGAGACCGGCGTCGAGACCGAAAAGCAGCTGTTCGACTGCCTGCTGATCACGCCGGAGAACGTGGACAGCTACAGCGCCGCCTTCGTTCTGGACCAGTGACGCCACCGGGGCGCGCGCCGTCACGCGCGCGCCCCACCCACGCAAGGGCCGCATCCCCATGGACATGATCCCCTCGGACAGCCGACAGGCCCGCCTGCAGGCGCGTTGCCAGCTGATCGCGCAGGCCGTCATGGCCGAGGGCAGCCTGCGGATCGAGGATCTGACCGACCGCTTCGGCATCAGCCTGATGACCGCGCATCGCGACCTGGACGAACTGGCCGCCAAGGGCCTGCTGCGCAAGTCGCGCGGCATCGTGTCCGCCGCCCCCACCAGCCTGATCGAGGCCAGCGACCTGTATCGCGACACCCGCCAGGGTCCGCAGAAATCCGCCATCGCGCAGCTGGCGGCCCAGCAGGTCGAACCGGGCCAGGCGGTGTTTCTGGACGACAGCACCACCGTGCTGCGCATGGTGCCGCATCTGGCCGCACGGGTGCCGCTGACGGTCATCACCAATTCGCTGACGCTGATGAGCGCCATCAAGGAGATCGGCGACATGACGCTGCTGGGCCTGGGCGGCCAGTTCCACCATTGGTGCAACGCCTTCATGGGACCGCAGACCACCGCCCAGATCCGCCGCCTGCGCGCGGACGTGGCGATCCTGTCGATGGCCGCCGTCACCGACGACCAGGTCTTTCACCAGTCCCCCGAGATGGCCGAGACGAAGCGCGCCATGCTGGACGCCGCCAGCCGCCGCATCCTGCTGGCCGATCACACCAAATTCACCCGCCGCGCCCTGCATTCCATGGGCGGCATCGAGGATTTCGACCTGATCATCACCGACGACCGCACGCCCCCCGACCAGATCACCGCCCTGCGCCGCCGCGGCGTCGAGGTGCAGATCGCCGTGACGGGGGACTGACGCCATGCTGATCCTGGGCATCGACAACGGGCTGACCGTCACCAAGGCGGTGATCTTCGACGCCACAGGCCGGGTTCTGGCCACCGCGCGCCGCCGCGTGGCGCAGGTCATGCCCCAGCCCCGCCATGTCGAACGCGACATGGAGGACCTGTGGCGCCAGACAGCCGCCGCCGTGGCCGAGGCCATCGCCGCCTGCGGCCGCCCGGCCCGCGACATCGGCGCCGTCGCCGCGACCGCGCATGGCGACGGGCTGTATCTGCTGGACCGGGCGGGCGCGCCTTTGGGGCCGGGCATCCTGTCGCTGGACAGCCGCGCGGGTGGCATTGCCGATGCCTGGGCCGCCGACGGCACCGCCCCGCGCGCGCTGGCGCGGACGGGGCAGATGCCCCATGCTTCGGCACCGTCGGCGATCCTGGCGTGGCTGCGCGACCACGACCCCGCGCGCTTTGCCGCGATCGGCCATGTGCTGGCCTGCAAGGACTGGCTGACCTATCGGCTGACCGGCCGCATCGGCACCGACCTGACCGAGGCCAGCACCGCCTTCACCGATGTCGCAACCCAAGGCTTCGCCCCCGACATCCCCGGCATCTTCGGCCTGCCGGGCCTGCCCTTGCCTGACATCGCCCTGCCCGATCAGGTCGTGGGCCATGTCACGGCGGATGCGGCCGCCCTGACCGGCCTGGCCGTGGGTACGCCGGTTGTGGCCGGACTGCATGACGTGACCGCATCGGCCCTGGGGTCAGGCGGCTACGGGCAGGGCTGCGTCGCCATCGTCGCCGGCACCTATTCCATCAACGAGACCGTCACCGACCGCCCCCTGTCCGATCCGCGCTGGTTCTGCCGCAACGGCATCGCGCGGGGCGAATGGAACGCCATGTCGATCTCTCCGGCATCGGCCGCGAATTACGATTGGTTCCTGGACAGTCTGTGCCGCGAAGGGAGCGACCAGCCCGCCCATCTGCGCGTCATCCCGGAAATCGAGGCCGCCCTGGCCCGCCCCTCCAGCGCGCTGTTCCACCCCTACCTGTTCGGATCGCCCCATGGGGCGCAGGCCAGCGCGGGCTTCTTCGGCCTGCGCGGCTGGCAGGATCGCGGCGACATGCTGCGCGCCGTGATCGAGGGCATCGCCTTCAACCACCGCCACCATGTCGACGCCCTGTGCGACGGGTTCGCCCCCAGGGCGGCGCGGCTGACCGGCGGCATTTCCCGCGCGCCGGTCTTTGCGCAGCTCTTTGCCGATGTGCTGGACATGCCCGTGACCGTCAGCGCGACCGAGGAGGCCGCGGCCTGGGGCGCGGCGCTCTGTGCGGGTGCGGGGGTCGGCCTCTTCGCCTCGCCGCGCCACGACCCGCGCGACATGGGCGCGATCAGCACCACCCATCACCCCGACCCCGTCCGCGCCGCCGAGATGGCGCGCCGCTACGCGGTCTTCACCGACATCGCCGCCGCCATGGCCCCGCTCTGGCCGCGCATCGAGGCCCTGCAGGACATCCCATGACCCAAGATATCGACGTGCTGATCCTGGGCGCGGGCATCAACGGCGCGGGCCTGTTCCGCGACCTGTGCGAACAGGGCGTCAACGCGGTGATCGTGGACAAGGCCGATTACGGCGGCGGCACCTCGGCCGCACCCTCGCGCCTGATCCATGGCGGCATCAAGTACCTGGAGACCGGAGAGCTGCGCCTAGTCGCGCAATCCACGCTGGAACGGAACCTGCTGCTGAAAAATGCGCCGCATCTGGTCAAGCCGCTGCCGACGGTCATCCCGATCTTCTCCTGGCTGCGCGGCATCGGGCCGGCGCTGCGCACGCTGATGGGGTCGACCACCGCACCCCGCAGCCGCGGCGCGGTGCTGATGAAGGCGGGGCTGGCGATGTACGACTTCTATGGCCGCCGCCACCGGGTCATGCCGCGCCATCAGCTGTGGTCCCGCGCGCGTGCCTTGCGCGAGATCCCGCCCCTGACCCCGCGCATCAAGGCGGCGGGACAGTATTACGACGCCGCCGTCACCCTGCCCGAACGGCTGGTCTGGGAGCTGGTCGCGGACGGCCTGCGTGCCAATCCCGCCGCCCGCGCACTGAACCACACCGCGCTGACCGGCACCGACGGCGACGTCATCCACCTGACCGGCCCGCAGGGCACGCTGTCCCTGCGCCCGCGCATCGTGGTGAACGCCGCCGGTCCCTGGATCGACCGGGTGAACGCGGCTCTGGGTGCGTCCACGCGGATGATCGGCGGCACCAAGGGTTCTCACATCCTGCTGGACCACCCCGAGCTGCTGGCCGCACTGAACGGCCGCATGATCTATTTCGAGGCCGATGACGGGCGCATCTGCCTGGTCTTCCCCTATCTGGACCGCGCGCTGGTCGGCTCCACCGACATCCGCGCGGACGATCCCGACGACGTGGCCTGCGACGATGCCGAGATCGCCTATTTCCTCGACGCGTTGCGCGGCCTGCTGCCGGGGCTCCATTTCGACGACAGCCAGATCGTCTATGCCTATTCCGGCATCCGCCCCCTGCCCGCCTCGGACGCGGCCAATCCCGGCCTGATCAGCCGCGACCATTCCGCGCCAGAGATCGCCGCCGACGCCAACCGCCGCTGGCCGATCATCGCGCTGGTGGGCGGCAAATGGACCACCTTCCGCGGCTTCGCCGAGGAGGTCGCCGACGATCTTCTGACGCGCCTGAACGCGTCCCGCCGCATCGCCACCGACAGGCTGCCCATCGGCGGTGGCCGCGATTACCCGGCCGATGCGGGCGCGTGGAGCGACGATGCGGCCCGGCGCACCTTGGCCGCGCCCGCCCGCGCGCGCCATCTTCTGGCGCGCTACGGCACGACGGCGGCGGCGATCCTTGCGGCCGAAGGCGCGGCGCCCATCATGCTGGCCGACAGCGATCACAGCGAACAGGAGCTGGACTGGATCATCCGCAACGAACAGGTCGGCACCCTGGCCGATCTGGTCATGCGCCGCACCGCGCTGGCCGTCACCGGCCATCTGTCGGCCCGCGACCTGGCGCGCATCGCCGACATCTGCGCGGCGGCGCTGGATTGGGACGCCGCGCGGCGCGACCGCGAACTCAGGGAAACACAGGCAATGCTGCTGACGCGGCACCGCCTGCGGATGGATCAGGCCGCGTCGGCCTGATCCAGACGGGCCAGACGCCCCTCCACGGCCAGCATCTGCGCGACCGCATGGGCGGCCTCGGCGCCCTTCTTCACGAAATGCTCGCGATAGAAACCGGTCAAGAGCTCGGTCTCCTGGTAATTGTGCGGCGTCAGCGAGACCGAGAACACCGGCACGCCCGTGTCCATGCCCGCCTGCATCAGGCCGCTGACCACCGCGCCCGCGACGAAATCATGGCGATAGATGCCGCCATCGACCACCAGGGCCGCGGCCACCACGGCATCATACTTGCCGGTCAGGGCCAGCTTCTTGGCCAGCTGCGGCATCTCGAAGGCGCCGGGCACGTCCCAGGCCTCGATCTGCGCACCGGGCATCAGGCTGGCGGCCTGGGTCAGGAAACCTTCATGCGCGCGGTCCACGACATCGGCGTGCCAGCGCGCCTTGATGAAGGCGATACGGGGGGATTTGGTCATCTTTCAGGAACCTTACGTAAGTTGCGTCAGGCCCCCAAGGCATACCACCACGCGCGCCGGGGTGGCACACGAGGCGGTTCTCTTCCATCCGGACTATACCGTCGGCCCCGGAATTTCACCGGATCTGCTGACCCCCCTGCCGTGGCAAGGGGCGCTCGCGGGCTGTCACCGCCGGTGGGGAATTGCACCCCGCCCTGAGAACACCATCAAGATAACGCCCCCGCCTGCCCGCGCCAAGGCCCGGACGGGGAAAAACCTTCCAAGGTCGCGGCGTCACACGGGTTCGATATCGCCTTCCGCGCGGCGCGCGTGGAATTCTGCCACGAAGGCGTCCAGCCGCCCCGCCGCGATCGCGTCGCGGAGCCCCGCCATCAGTTGCTGATAGTAATGCAGGTTGTGCCAGGTCAGCAGCATGCCGCTGATCATCTCCTTGGCACGGAAGACATGGTGCAGATAGGCCCGCGAATAGCCCCGGCAGCAGGGGCAGGTGCAATCCTCGTCCAAGGGACGCGGGTCGTCCTGATGGCGGGCGTTCTTGATGTTGACCTGACCGCGCGGGGTCCAGGCCTGACCCGTCCGCCCCGACCGCGAGGGCAGGACGCAATCCATCATGTCGATGCCGCGCTGCACCGCGCCCACGATGTCGTCCGGCTTGCCCACGCCCATCAGATAGCGCGGTCTGTCCACCGGTAGGAAACCGGGGGCATAGTCCAGCACGCCGAACATCGCCTCCTGCCCCTCGCCCACGGCCAGGCCGCCGACCGCATAGCCGTCAAAGCCGATCGCCTGCAGGGCCTCGGCACTCTCCTCGCGCAGCTCGCGGGTGACGCCGCCCTGCATGATGCCGAACAGCGCGTGCCCCGGACGGTCGCCGAACGCGTCGCGCGACCGCTGTGCCCACCGCATCGACAGGCGCATGGAGGCCGCCACCGCCTCCTCTGTCGCAGGCAGCGCGGGGCATTCGTCAAAACACATCACGATGTCGCTGCCCAGCAGCTTCTGGATCTGCATGCTGGTTTCGGGCGACAGGAAATGCTTGGACCCGTCCACATGGCTGGAGAAGGTCACCCCCTCCTCGGTCAGCTTGCGCAGGCCCGCCAGCGACATCACCTGGAACCCGCCGCTGTCGGTCAGGATGGGCTTCTGCCAGTTCATGAACCTGTGCAGCCCGCCCATGCGCGCCACGCGTTCCGCACCGGGGCGCAGCATCAGGTGATAGGTGTTGCCCAGCAGGATGTCCGCGCCAGTGGCCGCCACGCTGTCGGGCAGCATCGCCTTGACCGTCGCAGCCGTCCCCACCGGCATGAAGGCCGGGGTGCGGATCTGGCCGCGCGGCGTGTCGATGATGCCGGTGCGCGCGGCGCCGTCGGTCGCCTGGAGGGTGAAGTCGAAACGCGTGGTCATGGGTCAGCCCGAGCCTTTTGGAACCGGCCGCTTGTAGCGCCGCCCCCCGCCCGGCGCAATGCGGGCCGCCCACTGGACCGCGGGGCGGGCCTGCCCTATATAATCGGTCGGAATTGAAGGATGCTCCGATGACCGAACCCCTGATGGAAGGCGCGCCGCTGATCGCGCCGTCTTCGACCGACCATCCCCTCTACGAGCCCATCGTCGAGGCGTGCAAGACCGTCTATGACCCCGAAATCCCGGTCAACATCCACGACCTGGGCCTGATCTACACGATCGACATCAACGACGCCTCCGAGGTGCGGGTGATCATGACCTTGACCGCGCCCGGCTGCCCCGTCGCCGGAGAGATGCCGGGATGGGTCGCCGACGCGGTCGAAGCCGTGCCAGGCGTCAAGCAGGTCGATGTCGAGATGACCTTCCAGCCGCAATGGGGCATGGACATGATGTCCGACGAGGCGCGCCTGGAACTGGGCTTCATGTGATCGCCGGCCGGGGGGCGGTCTTGAACCGATGCCCCCCGGATGACTATCTTGAGGCCAAGCCCGAAAGGATATCGCCATGTTCGCCATGCCCGGCACCCCTCCCGTGACCATCACCCCCGCCGCCGCCGCCCAGATCGCGCGGTTGATGGCGGGCAAGAACGCCTATGGTCTGCGCATCGGGCTGAAGAAGGGCGGTTGCGCGGGCATGGAATACACCATGGAGCTGGCCCAGACCCCCACCCCGAACGAAGAGGTGGTCGAACTGGACGGCGCGCGCGTCATCATCGCGCCCATGGCGCAGATGTTCCTGTTCGGCACCCAGATCGACTATGAGACCGGCCTGCTGGAACAGGGCTTCCGGTTCCGCAACCCCAACGTCACCGACAGCTGCGGCTGCGGAGAGTCGGTGAACTTTGCCCCGATCGAGGGCAGCCGCGCGCAGAGCTGAGCCTTGCGCGGGGGCGGGACGCTGGCTAAGCCTGTCCCGAACCCACGGAGGACCCCCATGGCACCGCGCAAACTTGCCGCTGGAAACTGGAAGATGAACGGCGATCTGGCCGCGCTGGATCAGCTGGACGACATGGCCGCCGCCGCCGAAGGCGCAACCTGCGACGTCCTGATCTGCCCGCCAGCCCTGCTGATCCACCCGATGATGGCGCGCATCGGCGCCAGCGACCTGCTGGTCGGCGGGCAGGATTGCCACCATGCCGACAAGGGCGCCCATACCGGTGACATCGCCGCCCTGCAGCTGCGCGACGCGGGCGCGACGCACGTCATCCTTGGCCATTCCGAACGCCGCGCCGATCACGGCGAGACCGACGCCATGGTGCGCGCCAAGGCGCAGGCCGCCCATGCCGCAGGCCTGACCGCCATCATCTGCGTCGGCGAGACCGAGGCCGAACGCGACGCCGACCGCACCCTGGACGTGATCGCCACGCAACTGGCCGGGTCCGTCCCGGACGGCGCCAATGCCCGCAACACCGTTCTGGCCTATGAGCCGGTCTGGGCGATCGGCACCGGACGCACGCCGACGCTGGATCAGATCGCCCAGGTGCACGCGCTGATGCGCGACCACCTGTCCGCGCGCCTGTCCGACGGAGCCGATGTGGCGCTGCTCTACGGTGGCAGCGTCAAGCCCGCGAATGCGGCCGAGATCTTTGCCATCGCGCATGTGAACGGCGCGCTGGTGGGGGGCGCCAGCCTGAAGGCCGCCGACTTTGTCCCGATCATCACGGCCCTGGACGCCGCCTGATCGATTTTCACCATTGCGTCGCCTGACCCCGCCGGGTAATCAGGCGGCGCGTGCACCCGTAGCTCAGCTGGATAGAGCGCTGCCCTCCGAAGGCAGAGGCCAGGGGTTCGAATCCCTTCGGGTGCACCAAGATCCCCTAACCGATCCGATGCCGCCGCCAGACCTCGATCATCCATGCCAGCATGGTCGCGTTCAGGATGTGCCACATGAAATGCGTGCCGATGGGCAGCACGGCGCAGCTGGTCTGGTCCAGCGTGCGAAAGATCAGCGATAGCGTCAGCAGCCCCGCCCCGATCGCCAGGCCCCGCGCCACGCGCGGCAGGCGGTTCCGCAGCAGGACCGCATAGGCCAGGATCAGCACCGGCACCGGCGCATAGCTGGCCGACGATCCCAGCCCCGGCACCTGCGCGAACAGCGGCACCGTGACCGCCGCATAGGGGACGAACCCCGCCGCCACCAGCGCCGCGACCCAAGGCCGGGCGCCCAGATAGTCGCGTGTGGCGACAAACACGTAGATCAGGATGAACGTCAGGATCGGCAGGACGTCCATCAGCCCGGTCAGTCCGTTGGCATGGGTGTGAAACAGCCAGGACCCCAGCCCGATGACGAACAACACCCCGGCCAGCACGCGCCCCGTCGCCATGCCCGGTCCCCGCAGGCGCCGCGCCATGACCAGAGCCGCCAGCAGAAAGGCCAGGTTGGTCAGCGCATTGACGGGTTCGGACCAGTATTCCGGCCCCGTGCGTTCGCAATAGGCGTCGACGGGGGCCAGCCAGTCCATCTCAGCCGTCGGCGCGGCTGGTGCGGCGTTCCATGAATAACCACGGGCGCAGGGCCACGCCCAGCATGTTGCCCGCGAATGCCGCCACCGCCCACAGATAGCCGTGCAGGCTGCCCGACGCGATCCCCGAGAAATACGCCCCGATGTTGCAGCCATAGGCGATGCGCGCGCCGTAACCCAGCATCAGCCCGCCCACGACCGCGGCGATCACCGACCGCAGCGGGATCCGCAGCGACGGCGCGAACCGACCGGCCAGCGACGCGGCAAGCATGGCCCCCGCGATGATGCCGAAATCCATGACCGAGGTGACGTCCGAGAAGACGCTTGACTGCAGCGCCTCGGCATTGGCGGGGCGCTGCCAGTAGCCCCAGGCGGTGGGATCGATGCCGATGGACTGCGCGATCTTGGCGCCCCACAGCGCAAAGGCCGAGGTGATGCCCCAAGGCCGCCCCGAAATCGCCAGCGTCAGGAAGTTTAGAACCACCAGCGCCACCGCGCCACCGACCAGCGGCCAGGGCCCGCGCAGCCAGCGCGCCATGCCGTGACGCTCACTTTCGGGGGGCTGCTCCAGCGTGCCGTGGCGGTTGCGTTCGACCCGCATCGTGATCAGCGCGATCGTCCCGAAGATGGCCAGAGACAGCGCGATCCCGCCCCAGGGACCAAGCGGCTGCCACAATGCCACAGGCTCCAGCGCGGGCAGGCTGGCCCACCAGTCGAAATGGACGGTGCCCAGCACCGACCCCACGATGAAGAAGACCAGCGTGATCAGCATCCGCGCATTGCCGCCCCCGGCGGTGAACAGCGTGCCGGAGGCGCAGCCGCCGCCAAGCTGCATGCCGATGCCGAAGATGAACGCCCCCGCGATCACCCCCAGCCCGGCCGGAGAGACCAGGCCCCGCACCTCGTTCCCGAACAGCGTTCCCGATGCCAGGGCCGGAAAGAACAGCACCACCGCCATGGCCAGCAGCAGCATCTGCACCCGAAGGCCCCTGCCCCGGCGGTCGAGGATGAACACCCGCCACGCGGAGGTGAACCCGAACGCCGCATGGTACAGCGACATGCCCAAGGCGCCGCCCACCAGGAACAACGCGCCCTGCGCCGCCCCCTGGGTCAGCGCCAGCGCGATGGTGCCAAGCCCCAGGACAACCAGTGCCCCGGTTCCGGGAAGGCCCAATCCGGGGCGGGGGGTTAGGGTCTGTGCGTATGCCATGGCCGGTCCTTGTCATCGGTATTGGCAGGCAGATGGACCCGGTCGCGGGGAATTTGCAAGCCCCGCGCGGGTCGCCTCACAGCAGGAAGCTGTCGGCGTCCAGCTGCAGCCTGCCGCTCAGGCGGATCAGCATGTCAGGCAGGCGGTCGCCATCCACGTCGACCAGCACGCGGGTCATCCCGTTCGCGTGGTCCCACCGCACTGCGGCATCCCCCGCCAGCGGCCCGCGTCCGACATAGTCGACATCCAGCGCCCGCAGGTCGATCACATCCCGATCGGGGTCGAAATCGACGATCAGGTCCGGCGCGGCAAGGCTGCTGTCGGCGGCAGAGAAGAACCGGAACGTGTCCGCGCCCAGTCCGCCCGCCATCGAATCGGCCCCCAGCCCGCCGACCATCGTGTCGTTGCCCTGCTGGCCGAACAGGCGGTCGTTGCCCCAGCCGCCATCGACGATGTCGTTGCCCAGGCCTCCCTCGGCCCGATCATGGCCGGCACCGGCGCGGATCGTGTCGAACCCCGCCCCGCCGCGGATCAGATCATCGCCCGCCCCCGCCAGGATGATGTCCGCGCCATCGTCGCCATAAAGGCTGTCGCGTCCGGCCCCCGCGGTCAGGCGATCGTCCCCTGTCCCGCCGGCCATCGCATTGTCGCCCTGCAGGTCGGTCAGCACGTCGTTCCCGGCATCGCCGAACAGCCGGTCCGCACCGACATCCCCCAGCAGGGTGTCGTTCCCCGCGCCGCCATGCAGGATGTCGTTGCCCCATCCGCCCGACAGCCGATCATGGCCGCCCATGCCGCGCAGGACGTTGCCTGCGGCGTTGCCATGGACCGCGTCATTGCCCGATCCCGCGACATAGCCCTCGATCACGGTGTTCTGGGCGATCTGCAGATTGCCGCGCAGGCCATAGATGTCGGACATGGCCCCGGGACGCAGATCGATCCGCTGCGCCTGACCGTCGTTGGAGAAGTTCAGAACGTCATGGCCGCCTGCGTCATAGATGGTCATCGCCACGCCGCGCGCGTTCTGGACGGTCTGGTGAGAGCCCCCGTCCTGGGCCGAGAACACGCGCCCCAGCCAGCTGCTGCCCAGCGTATGGCCCACGCCATAGACCGTGTTGCCCGCGGTCAGCGACCCCGCACCCGCGGCGCCGTAAAGGCGCTGGATGGCGATGATGTCGGCGGGCATCAGCGACGCCAGATAGGCGCCGCTGGCGGCGATGTTGGGGTTTTCGTCCTGGCCGAAATAGGACATCACAGAGGCCTGCCAGCTGTCGTTCACGAACCACGCGTCATCGGCGAAATTGCCGCTGCCGTTATAGGGTCCTTGGTGCCCCAGGCCCAGCGCGTGGCCGATCTCATGCACGTAGGTCTGATAGGAATAGGTGCCGATGCGCGCGCCATCCTGCGAGATCCAGTCCGTGGAGACGTTGATCGACGACCGCAGGATGCGCCCGTCCATGATCGTCGACTGGGCAAAGGCCCCGTCCTGGTTGTCGTCGAAGGTGATGTCGGCATCGCCGCGCTGTTCGACGAAGCGCAGGTTGGCGACCGCTGACCAGGCCTGCATCGCGTCGCGCGCCAGCGCCCGGCCCTGCGGCGTCAGGCCGCTGAAGTCATAGGTGATGATGTTGTCGCGCGACATGTCGAAGGACCGCGCGGACTGTCCGGTATCGGCCCAAAAGCCGTCGATCAGATAGGTGGCCAGCTCGGCCATCGGGGCAGGCCGGGGCACGGGCGCCTCGGTCACGACCAGCTGATAGCTGCCGGTGCCCGAGGAATAGGCGCCCGCGTTTACGTAATAGGTCCCGGTCTGCGTGGGCGCGATGGTGATCAGGCTGTCCAGCCCCGGCCCCCCGTCGTCGTTCACGGCGACCACGCGGCCATCGGGGCCGCGCAGTTCCAGCAGGGGGTCCGACAGGCTGATGCCGTTCAGGGCGATTCGATAGGTCGTGCCAGCCTCCAGACGGACGGCCACCCAGTCGTTGTCGCCCGAAAATCCGACCGTGCCGTTGAACACGTCCCCCGGCGCCATGCGATAGGGGGTTCCCCGCCCCCCCGGCGCGTCGCCCTGTTCGCGCAGCGTCGCGCTGAGCAGATCGACGGTGGAACCCGCGAACTCCGACCCGGCGCAGGATTTGTCATAGGGACGAAGGTTGGCGCAGATCTGGCACATGCGTGCGGCTCTTTCCTAATCGGGCAACCCGAATCGCAGCAGGTCGCGGGCAAAGCTGGTGAAATCGTCGGGCTGCAGGTCCCGGTCCGTGACGCTGAAATCCATCCGCTGGCCGGGCCGGTCGCCCTGGTCGGTCACGCGGTCCAGCTGTGCGGACAACGCCGTGGGCCCCGTGGCCAGGACGCGCAGGCGCATCCCGCCCTTCGGGTCCTGGGCGCGCAGCGCGTCGCACAGGGCATCGGCCTGGACCATGTCCACACCTTGGGCCGGGGCGCATTGGACGGTCGGTGCCTCACCGCCTCCGCCGGCATCGACGCGGCAGGCGGCCAGCATCAGCGGCGCGAAAGCAAGACCGAGGGTCACGATTCGCGCGGACGGACGCATGATGAATTCCTGAAAAAAACGGGCGGCAGTCGCCGCAGACCAATGCATCCTATTATGTCGCGCAGGCCGCGCCGGTAAAGGGGGATGTGCGTCCGTCAGACGCCCAGATGCCGTTCTGCCACAGCGGAATCGTTCAAAAGCTGCGCATTGTCGCCGGACCAGACAGTGCGGCCCTTCTCGATCACCACATGGCGGTCGGCAAAGCGGGTCAGGGCCGACAGGTTCTTGTCCACGATCAGGATCGCCTCGCCCTGGTCCTTCAGGCGGGTCAGGCAAGACCAGATCTCGTCCCGGATCAGGGGGGCCAGGCCCTCGGTCGCCTCGTCCAGCACGATCAGGCGGGGGTTGGTCATCAGCGCCCGGCCGATGGCCAGCATCTGCTGCTCGCCGCCCGACAGCTCGCTGCCCTTGTGGCCCATGCGTTCGGACAGGCGCGGGAACAGCTCAAGGACGCGCGACAGGGTCCAGTGGCCGGGGCGCGCGGTGGCGATCAGGTTCTCGCGCACGTCCAGCGTCGGAAAGACCTGCCGCCCCTCGGGGACCAGGCCCAGGCCCGCGCGCGCGATGCGGTGCGGCGCGGCGCGGGTCACGTCGCGCCCGTCGATGCTGACGCGCCCGCCCCGCGCCGCCAGCAGGCCAAAGATCGTGCTGATCGTCGTGGTCTTGCCCATGCCGTTGCGGCCCAGCAGGGTCACCACCTGCCCCTGCCCGACCGACAGGTGGATGTCGTGGAGGACCTGCGCCTCTCCGTAACCGGCCCGCAGCCCCTCGACGACCAGCATCACGCATCCCCCAGATAGGCGGCGCGCACCGCCGGATCGGCGCGGACCTGATCGGGCGTGCCGGTCGCGATGATCCGGCCATAGACCAGCACGCTGACCCGGTCGGCCAGCGCAAAGACCGCATCCATGTCATGTTCGATCAGCACCAGCGTCACCTGCCCCTTCAGGCCCGCCATGACCTGGACCAGGCGCTCGGCCTCGGCCCCGCTGGTCCCGGCCAGGGGCTCGTCCAGCAGCAACAGGCGCGGCCGCGTGGCCAGCGCGATGGCCAGCTCCAGCGCGCGTTTCTCTCCATGCGACAGGCTGCCCGCGCGGGTATCGGCGCGGTCGGCCAGACCGACGCGGGACAGCGCGTCCCGCGCCTGCGCGTTCAGCTCCGCATCCCTTGCGACCGGGGCGAAGAAGCGGAAGCTGCTGCCCGCATGGGCCTGCACGGCGGTGGCCACGTTCTCCAGCACGGTGAAGCCCGGCAGGATCGAGGTGATCTGAAAGCTGCGCGACATGCCCGCCCTGACCCGCGCGGGCATGGGGCGGCCCATCATCTCGGCCCCCGCAAAGCGGACCGAGCCCGCATCCGACCCCGCCTGCCCCGAGAGCTGCGCGATCAGCGTGGATTTCCCCGCGCCGTTCGGGCCGATGATGGCGTGAAGTTCCCCTTCGGTGACCTCCAGGTTCAGATCGTCGGTGACCTTCAGCGCGCCATAGGATTTGCGCAACCCGCGCACGGAGAGGAGGCTCATTTCCCGCGCCCCCTGAACAGCCCCGTCAGCCCGTCGCGCGAGAACAGCACGACCAGGATCAGCAGCGTGCCGAAGATCAGCCGCCAATGTTCGGTGAAGAGCGCCAGCCATTCCTCCAGCAGCAGCGCCAGCGTGGCCCCGGCGATGGCGCCCAGCAGGTTGCCGATGCCGCCCAGGACGACCATCACCACCAGCTCGCCCGAGCGGTGCCAATTCATGTAAGAGGGCGAGACGAAGCTGGCCTGATTGGCCAGGATCACCCCGGCGATGGCCGTCATCGCGCCCGAGATGACGAAGGCCGTCAGCTGGAATCGGAAGGGGGTGAAGCCCACCGCCTGCATCCGCAGCGGGTTTTCCCGCGCCCCGGTCAGAACCCGGCCGAACCGCGACCCGGTGATCGCGACACACAGCAGATAGAGGCCCAGCAGCATCGCCAGCGCCGCGTAATAGAGCACCCGGTCGTCGGCCAGCCAGTCCTGCCCCAGCACGGTCGACCGCGCCGTCAGCGTCACCCCGTCATCACCGCCATAGGCCGAGAGCGAGACGAAGAAGAAATAGGCCATCTGCGCGAAGGCCAGCGTGATCATGATGAAATAGATGCCCCGGGTGCGTAGGCTGATCGCCCCGGTGACCAGCGCGAAGGCCGCCCCCGCGACCACCGCCATGCCCAGATGCGCGCCCAGGTCGGTGATGCCCGCGCGCGACAGGATCGCCACCGCATAGGCGCCGATGCCTAGATAGGCCGCATGGCCAAAGCTGACCATGCCGCCATAGCCCAGGATCAGGTCCAGCGCCAAGGCGGCCATGGCAAAGGCCAGAATGCGCGTTGCCACCACCACCAGATAGGGGTCCCCCGTCAGCGCCGCGACCAGCGGCAAGAGGGCGAAACCGCCGAAGATCGCCCAGGCCGCCACCCGGCGGCGCATCAGCCAGCGGGTCATGGGCGCGCTCCAAACAGGCCCTGCGGCCGGGCGGCCAGGATCGCGGCCATCAGCACATAGACCAGCATCGGCGCCAGCACGCGCCCGGTCTGGGCGGCGGCGGATGGCTCCATAACCGCGCGCAGGATGATCGGGCCGAAGCTGCGGCCCAACGTGTCGACGATCCCCACCAGCAGCGCCCCCGCGAACGCCCCCTTGACCGAGCCGATGCCGCCGATGACGATCACCACGAAGGCCAGGATCAGCACGCTTTCCCCCATCCCCGGATCGACCGACAGGATGGGTGCCACCATCGCCCCCGCGAACCCCGCCAGCATCGCCCCGAAGGCGAAGATCACCGTGAACAGCCGCCCGATATCGACGCCAAGCGCGCCCACCATCGCGCGGTTGGTGGCGCCCGCCCGCAGGCGCATGCCGATGCGGGTGCGCGTGATGACCAGCCACAGCCCCACCGCGACCGCCAGCCCCGCCGCGATCACCACCAGCCGGAACACCGGATAGCGCAGGGCACCCACCAGCGGAACCGACCCCGACAGCGCATCGGGCGGCAGGATCGACAGCGGCAACTGGCCCCAGATGATCTTGACCAGTTCCGTCACCACCATGACCAGCCCGAAGGTCGCCAGCACCTGATCCAGATGCGGGCGGTCATAGAGCCTGCGAAAGATCAGCGCCTCCAGCACCAGCCCGATGACCAGCGTCGCGGGAAGGGTCAGCAGAAGGCCCAGCCCGTAACTGCCGGTCATGGACGCGAACATCACCACCAGATAGGCGCCGACCATGTAGATCACGCCATGGGCCAGGTTCACGAAATCCATGATCCCGAACACCAGGGTCAACCCCGCGGCGATCAGGAACAAGAGGACCCCCAGCTGCACCCCGTTCAGCAGCTGCAGCAGGAACAGGCTGGTCATCGGCTCAGTTCATCTGACAGTTGGCGGCGTAATTGTCCTGATAGTCGTCGAAGATCTTCTCGACGACCGAGGTGGCGAACTTGCCGTCCTCGCGCTGCACGACCGTGGTCAGGTAGAAGTCCTGGATCGGGAAGTGGTTGGGACCAAAGCTGAAATCGCCGCGGACCGAGGTGAAGGGCGCCCCCTCCAGCGCCGCGATCAGCGCGTCGCGGTCGGTTCCGCCCGCCTCGCGCAGCGCGCCGTCGATCAGGCGGGCCGCGTCATAGCCCTGCATGGCATAGACGCCGGGCACATGGCCGTATTTCGCCTCGTAGGCCGCGACGAAGGCGGCGTTTTCCGGCGTGTCCAGATCGGGCGCCCAGTTCGACCCGGCGAAGAAGCCCAGGGCCGCCTCGGCCTGCGCGGGCAGCGTCGCCTCATCCACGGTGAAGGCCGACAGGAAGGGGATGCCCTCCAGCCCGGCCTGGCGATACTGGCGCACCAGGTTCACGCCCATGCCGCCCGGCATGAAGGCAAAGACCGCATCGGGCTGCATCGCGGCGATCTGGGCCAGTTCGGCGGAATAGTCCAGCTGGCCCATCTGGGTGAAGATCTCTCCGGCGACGCCGCCGGTATAGCTCTTCTTGAAACCCGCCAGCGCATCCTGCCCGGCCTGATAGTTCGGGGCCAGCAGGAAGACGTTCTGGAACCCCTGCGCCTGCGCATGGGCGCCCATCACCTCGTGCATCTGGTCGTTCTGATAGGAGGTCGCGAAGAAGGCCTTGTTGCATTCCGCTCCGGCCAGGTTCGACGGACCTGCATTCGGGCTGATCAGGATGCCGCCGCCCTGGGTCACCGGCTGCACGATGGCGCCCGCGACGTTCGAGAAGATCGGCCCGACCACGATGTCCGCGCCGTTCCGTTCGACCAGTTCGCGGGCCTTGTTGGCGGCGACGTCGGGTTTCTGTTCGTCATCGACCACGATGATCTCGGTCGGGATGCCGCCCAGATCGCCGATCTCCTCTGCTGCCAGCAGGAAGCCGTCGCGCGCCATCTCTCCCAGAACGGCGCCGGGGCCGGAAAGCGTCAGCAGCACGCCCACGGTCAGCGTGTCGTCCTGCGCCATGGCCGGGGCGGCCAGGGCGGTCGTTGCGGCAAGCGCCGCGATCAGCGAACGGGTCTGGGTCATGGTGCGGTCTTTCCCTGTTGGCGGGGACCGCGTTGGTCGCGGCCCGGTTCGGATGCCTTGACACCAGAACGCAACAGGCGGGCGCGACCTGTCAAGAAATTATTTCAGGCTTAAAACATTTCGCCAAAAAAAGGGGCCGCGCCCCGCGCGACCCCGATCCGATGGCCCTGCGGCGATCAGAAACCGAAGGAGAAGCGGCGCGTCACGCCGAGGCGCAGCGAGGGTTGGTATTCGTCCTGGACCACCGGCGAATCGGCAGCGTCGCCGATCAGCTTGCCATAGCGCACCTCGCCCAGCAGGGCGGTCGTGTCGTTGATGGCATAGCGCGCCTCGAAGGTGATCGCGGCCTCGTTCAGACCGCCGCCGGGGGCGCTGGCGGGCAGGCCGCTGGTCACGCTTTCGGCGGGCGTCACGCCGAAATAAGTGTTGTTGAAGTCGTCATTGCCATAGACGACCTCGGCCCCGGACCACAGGGTCACGCGGTCGCTCAGCTCGGTGCGGTACTTCGCGCCGACCTCTCCGGTGATGCCCTCATGGCCCTCGAACCCGCGGCGCACGCTGCCATAGGCCGTCACCGGCCCCGCGCCATAGCTGACCCGCAGGCCCAGCTCATAGGCGCGGTCGATGTCGTCCAGCCCCGTCAGAGCCGCGTCGTCGCTGCTTTCACGCTTGCCCACGGTGCCAAAGGACGGCGCGATCGAGAATCCCTGCGCAGGGGCCGTACCGACCGGACCGAAGCCCGCGTCGCGCCAGATGATCCACGGCGCGACTTCGGCATCGTCGGCACCGGGATAGGCCGGGCGCAGGGCCGCACCGACGCCCAGATCGACCGAGAACGTGCGCCCCCCGGTTGCCCCGAAATCCTGCGCATGGGCGGGAACGGCGAACAGGACGGCAAGGGCCAAGGCATATTTCATGGGGGCGATTCCGCGCAAAAAGGGCTTTCCGGGTATCTATGGCCGTCCCCCGCAAGGCACAACCTGTCCGCTTCTCATCCTGGGCCATGCGCCGCATTTTCGCAACAGCGCGATGATCACCCCGCCGTCAGCCCTTTTCGGCCGCGTCCAGCTTTTCCAGCGCGGCCATCCACAGCTCCTCGGCGAAGGCCAGGGCGCGCACGGCCTCGGCCCGCTTCTTGCCCCATTTCTCGGCGTCGTAGGGATCGTTGTAGAGGCCCGGATCGGCCAGCTTGACGTCCAGCTTGCCCATCATCTCGGTCAGCTTCTGGACCCGCTCCTCGGACTTGCGCACGTCCGACCGCAGGGCCAGCACCGCATCGCGGTTCGGCTTTTTCGGGGCGGCGGGCTTTGGCGCCTCGGGGGTCTTCTCGCCGGACTTCTCGGCGGGCGCGTCGCCAGACAGCAGGAACTTGCGGTAATCATCCAGATCGCCCTCGTAGGGGGCGACAGCGCCGTCCTTGACCAGCCACAGCCGGTCCGCGACCAGTCCCAGCAGGTGCATGTCGTGGCTGACCAGCACGACCGCGCCGGTGTAATCGTTCAGCGCCTCGGACAGGGCCTCGCGGCTTTCGATGTCCAGGTGGTTGGTCGGTTCGTCCAGGATCAGCAGATGCGGCGCGTCGATCGTGGCCAGCAGCAGCGACAGGCGCGCCTTCTGGCCGCCGGACAGGGCGCGGACCTTGGTCTCGACCTGCGCCTCCATCAGGCCGAAACCGGCAAGGCGGGCGCGCTGGCGCGCCTGCGCCTCGTTCGGGCGCACGGCGCGGATGTGGTCCAGCGGCGTGTCGTCCAGCGACAGCTCGTCGACCTGGTGCTGGGCGAAATAGCCGACGCGCAGCTTGTTCGACTGCACCACCTTGCCGGCCATCGGCGTCAGGCGCCCGGCCAGCAGCTTGGACAGCGTCGACTTGCCCTGGCCGTTGCGGCCCAGCAGCGCGATGCGGTCGTCCTGATCGATGCGCAGCCCCAGGCGCGACAGCACGGTGCGGTCGCCATAGCCGACATTGACCCCCTCCATCGCGACGATGGGGGGCGACAGCTCCTCGGGCTGAGGAAAGCTGAAACGGAAGAACTTGGCCTCTTCGGGCGCGGTGATCGGCTCCATCTTGGCCAGTGCCTTGACGCGGGCCTGGGCCTGGCGGGCCTTGCTGGCCTTGGCACCAAAGCGGTCGACGAAGCTTTGCAGATGGGCGCGGCGTTCGGTCTGCTTCTTGGCCTCGGCGGCCTGCAATGCACGCTTTTCGGCGCGGATGCGGGTGAAGCTGTCATAGCCGCCGGTATACAGCGTCAGCTTCTTGTCCTCGACATGCAGGATATGGCCGACGGCGCGGTTCAGCAGGCCGCGGTCGTGGCTGATGATGATGACCGTGTGCGGATAGCGGGCCAGATAGGTTTCCAGCCACAGCGCGCCTTCCAGGTCCAGATAGTTGGTCGGTTCGTCCAGAAGCAGCAGGTCGGGCTGCGCGAACAGCACCCCCGCCAGCGCCACGCGCATCCGCCAGCCGCCGCTGAAGTCGCTGGTCGGTCGCTGCTGGTCTGTGGTGTCGAAGCCCAGCCCGTCCAGGATCGTCGCGGCGCGAGCCTCGGCCGACCAAGCGTCGATGTCGGTCAGGCGGGTCTGGATGTCCGCGATGCGGTGCGCGTCCGTCGCGGTCAGCGATTCCGCCATCAGGGCGGTGCGTTCCTGGTCTGCCTCCAGGACGGTCTCCAGCACGGACAACGCGGTCGCGGCCGATTCCTGGGCCACGCCGCCGATGCGGGCGCGCGTCGGCAGGCTGATGGCGCCGCCGTCCAGGCCCAGTTCGCCGCGGATCAGCTTGAACAGCGTCGTCTTGCCCGCGCCGTTCGGACCCACAAGGCCGACCTTGTGCCCTTCGGGCACGGATGCCGAGGCGCCGGCGAACAGCGGGCGGCCCTGGATGGAATAGGAGATGTCATCGATGTGCAGCATCCGCGCGGCATGGCCCATCGGGGGCGGGTCGTCAATGGGGCGGGCAAGGCAGGCTGCAGGATTGTCATCAGTAATGTTATACTATAACTAATTTGACCAGCCACAGCACCGAGGACCTGCCATGACCCACGATCCCCGCCTGCCCGTCACCGTCCTGTCCGGCTTTCTGGGCGCCGGCAAGACGACCCTGCTGAACGCCGTCCTGAACAATCGCGACGGGCTGCGCGTCGCCGTCATCGTCAACGACATGTCCGAGGTGAACATCGACGCCGACCTGGTCCGCGCCGAGGGCGGCATGTCGCAGACCCAGGAGACCCTGGTCGAGATGTCGAACGGCTGCATCTGCTGCACCCTGCGCGAGGACCTGCTGCTGGAGGTGCGCCGCCTGGCCCAAGCGGGGCGGTTCGACTATCTACTGATCGAATCGACCGGGATCAGCGAGCCGCTGCCCGTCGCCACCACCTTCGAGTTCGCGGATGACAGCGGCGCCAGCCTGTCCGACGTGGCGCGGCTGGACACGATGGTGACGGTGGTCGATGCGGTGAACCTGACGGCCGACTTCTCCAGCCACGATTTCCTGTCAGACCGTGGAGAGGTGATGGGCGACGCCGATGCGCGCACGCTGGTCGATCTGCTGACCGACCAGATGGAATTCGCCGACGTGATCGTGCTGAACAAATGCAGCGATGCCGGTCCCGCCCGCGTGGACGCCGCGCGCAAGATCATCCGCGCGCTGAACGCCGACGCGCGCATCATCGAGACGGATCACAGCCGCGTCGCGCCCCGCGACATCCTGAACACCGGCCTGTTTGATTTCGACCGCGCCCATACCCATCCGATGTGGGCCAAGGAGCTGTATGGCCATGCCGACCACACCCCCGAGACCGAGGAATACGGCGTCGCCAGCTTCGTCTATCGCGCCCGCCAGCCGTTCGAGCCGCGCAAGATCCACGAGCTGCTGAACGGCCCCCTGCCCGGCGTGATCCGCGCCAAGGGGCATTTCTGGGTCGCCACGCGGCCCGACTGGGTGGCCGAGTTCTCTCTGGCGGGGGCGCTGTCCTCGGTCCGGCCCCTGGGGCAGTGGTGGGCCTCGGTCCCGCGCGACCGCTGGCCGACCCACCCCGAGGGGCGCGCCTATCTGGACGCGCATTGGTCCGACCCCTTCGGCGACCGGCGGCAGGAGCTGGTCTTCATCGGCACCGGCATGGACGAGGATCGCATCCGCGCCCGCCTGGACGCCTGCCTTCTGGGCGAGGAATGGGGCGACAACCCGGCCGGCTGGACCGCCCTGCCCGACCCCTTCCCCGCCTGGCGCCGCGCGACGGAGGTCGCGGCATGAACCAGCGCGTCGCCCTGCGCCCGACCCCCGCCCCCGCGACGGCGATGAACAGCGGCCACGATCCACGCGTGCTGGGGACGATCGCGCTGCCCGGCGTCGCGGTCGCGCTGTGGCAGCGGACCACCGATCCTGCATGGCAGGCCTGGCTGGACGCGCTGCCGCCGGACCGGTTGCCGCGTCTGCGCCAGGCCCTGCGCCCGCAGGACGCCGCGACGGCCCTGCGCCATGCCTGCGACGCGGCCGCGCTGGCGGATTGCGATCACCGCAGGGCGCTGATCGACCAGATCGCCGAGCTGGCGCAGCACGCGGCGCTTTCCCTGGGCGCGTTGATGGTTACCCTGCGGGTCGAGGTCACCGATGGCCAGTCCTGTCCGAAATGGCATCTGGATGCAGTGCGCGCACGGCTGCTTTGCACCCTGCGCGGAGCGGGCACGCAGTTCGGTCCCGTCAGTGGTCCGGCCCAGGTCGACCGCATCCAGCAGATGCCCATGGGCACCGCCGCCCTGTTCCGCGGCCGCAGCTGGGGGGCCCAGCCGACGGGCATCCTGCACCGGTCGCCGCCCGCCATCCCCGGCCAGACGCGGCTGCTGGTGGTGGTTGATCCGGTGGAGGAGGCCGCATCGTGCTGATGCGCCGCTGTGCCAATCTGGGCCGGACCGCGCAGCGCCAGCGGCGGCGCACGCGCGACCCCATGGCGGCCTTCGACGCGCTGCCTGCGCCGCTGCGCGCCTGGCTGAGCCGCGCCGCCCTCCCTTGGTCGCCCGCCTCCTGCCTGCGCATCTGGCAGCGACAACGGGCACGGGGGGCCACGATCGACCAGATCCTGGCCACCCTGGATCGGGCCGAAGCGCGGGCGCTGGCCCGCGAGGTTCCCGCCGAACGGGCCGCTTGACGCGGAGTCATCCTGTCGCCGCCCGCGCGCCGGCACTGGCAACGGCGGGGGGCAATGCCTAGGTCAGCTGCAACGAACAGGACCGAAAGGATATCTTATGCGCAGCGTCACCCATGACCGCTTCGGCGAACCCGCCGATGTGCTGCAGTCGACCGACACCGACCGTCCCGCCCCGCAGGACGGCGAGCTGCTGGTCCGCGTGCTTCTGTCGCCCATCCACAATCACGACCTGTGGACCATCCGCGGCAATTACGGCGTGCGTCCCGACCTGCCCGCCACCGCCGGCAGCGAGGCCGTGGGCATCGTCGAGGAGACCGGCCCCGGCGTCGACCCCGCCCTGAAGGGCCGCCGCGTCGCCGTCGCGGGCCTCAAGGGGTCCTGGGCCGAATACGCCGTGGCCCAGGCCGCCGGCGCCATCCCCGTCCCCGACGAGATGCCAGACGCGGCCGCGGCCCAGCTGATCGCCATGCCCTTCAGCGCCATCACGCTGCTGGAATTCCTGCACGTGTCGCGCGGTGACTGGGTGATCCAGACCGCCGCCAACGGCGCGGTGGGCAAGATCATGGCCGTGCTGGCGCAGTCGCGCGGCGTGCGCCTGCTGAACCTGGTCCGCCGCCCCGAAGCGGTCGAGGAGCTGACCGCGATGGGCATGACCGACGTCATCTCGACCAGCGACCCGGACTGGGTGGCCAAGGCGCGCGCGATCGTGGGCAAGGACGGCGCCCGCGCGGCGGTCGATTCCGTGGGCGGCGCGGTCGCGGCCGGGCTGGTCGACCTGCTGGGGACCGAGGGGCTGCTGGTCACCTTCGGTTCGACCACCGGAGAGGACCTGCAGCTGCCTGCCGGGCCGATCATCTTCAAGCACCTGTCCGTCAAGGGCTTCTGGGGTGCCAAGGTGATGCCCGCCACCCCGGCAGAGGATCGCCAGCGCATGTTCGGCGAACTGATCGGGCTGGTCATGGACGGCAAGCTGGACTTGACCGCGGGCGGCATCTTCGGGCTGGACGAACCGACCCAGGCCGTGACCGCCGCCCTGACGCCGGGCCGCACCGGCAAGGTGATGTTCCGGCCCTGACCAAGGGGGTGACCCGTTGCCGGGTCAGCCCGCCCCCGTCTCTCGCAGGTAATGGCGCACCGCATCGGCGACATGCCGGAACCGGTCCCCGCCCAGATGCTTGCCGCCGTACCAGCGCGTGACGATGACCACATGATCCTGCAGGCCGGCGCGCTCCAGCATCTGCAGGATCAGCTGCCCCGCGCCGCTTTCCCCATCATCATCCTTGACGCCCTCGTCGCCCAGGATGGCGGCCCAGCTGTGATGGGTGGCCTTTTGGAACCGCTTGACCCGCGTCAGCTCGGCCAGCATCGCGGCGACCGCCGCCCGGTCGGCGGCCGGCCCGCCCGACACCGCATAGCGCGACCCTCGATCGCTGATGATCTTGTCGAATACCTGCATCAGCGCCGCCGCACATACAGCTCCAGCCGGTGATGGACGATGTCATATCCCATCTCGGCGGCGATCTCGGCCTGCAGCCGCTCGATCCGTTCGTTGGTGAACTCCATGACCTCGCCGCTGTCCACGTCGATCATGTGGTCGTGGTGGCGCTGATCGGCGGCCTCCCAGCGGGCGGGCTCTCCTTGGAATTCCAGCTTCTCGATCACGCCCTGCGCCTGCAGCGTCGTCAGCGTGCGATAGACCGTGGCCAGCGACACCCCCGCCCCGGCGGTGACCGCCCGGGCATGCAGCTCGGCCGCGTCCGGATGATCGTCGGCCGCGGCGATCACCTGCAGCAGCGCCGCGCGCTGACGCGTGACGCGGACCCCCGCATCCCGCAACGCCTGCTCCAACCTGTCCGCACGTCGTCTGGTCATGCGCGCATTCTGCCGCAGCCGGGGTCCAGTTGCAACTGGTTCTCAACTGTTGACAGTTGCGAACCGTTCGCAGATAACAGGGGCATTGGAGGATGCGATGTATCGATTCCTAACGCCGTTCCTGTTCCTGATCCCGACCCATGCGACCGCCGACCAGCTGCAGGTCGCCACCAGTTTCACCATCATCGCCGACATGGCCCGCAACGTTGGCGGCCACTTGGCCGAGGTCCGCTCGATCACCCCGCCGGGGGCCGAGATCCACGACTATCAACCCAGCCCGCGCGACATCATCGGCATCGCCGATGCGGACCTGGTGCTGGTCAACGGGCTGAATCTGGACGGATGGGCGCAGCAATACCTGGACCGTGCGGGCGACGTGCCCATCGTCACGGTGACGCAGGGCATCGACCCCCTGCCGATCCGCAGCGGAGATTACGAAGGCAAGCCCAACCCCCATGCCTGGATGGCGCTGGATTCGGCACAGATCTATGTCGACAACATCGCCGCCGCGATGGCCCAGGCCGACCCCGACAACGCCGCCGCCTATGCCGCGAATGCGGACGACTACAAGCAGCAGATCGCCGATGTCGTGGGCCCGCTGCGCGACGCCGCCCGCGCCCTGCCCCAGGATCGTCGCTATCTGGTCACCTCCGAAGGCGCCTTCAGCTATCTGGCCCGCGATTTCGGCCTGACCGAGATGTATCTCTGGCCCATCAACGCCGAAGGCCAGGGCACGCCCCAGCAGGTCCGCGCCCTGATCGACCGAATGCGCGAAACGGGCGCCCCGGTGATCTTCTCCGAAAGCACCATCTCGGACCGTCCCGCCCGCAGCATCGCGGCCGAGACCGGGGCCGACTATGGCGGCGTCCTCTATGTGGACAGCCTGTCGGAGACGGACGGGCCGGTGCCGACCTATCTGGACCTCCTGCGCGTCACGTCGCAGACCATCGTGGACGCGCTGGCCGATGGCTGATCCCCTGGGCATCGAGGTGGCCGACCTGACCGTCGCCTATCGCAACGGCCACCGCGCCCTGGCGCAGGCCAGCTTCACCGTGCCGCAGGGCTCGGTCACCGCGCTGGTGGGCGTGAACGGCGCGGGAAAATCGACGCTGTTCAAGGCGCTGATGGACCTGCTGCCCCACGCCACGGGTCAGGTGCGCATCCTGGGCCTGACCGTGCGCCAGGCCCTGTCGCGCAACCTGGTCGCCTATGTCCCACAGGCGGAGGAGGTCGACTGGACCTTCCCCGTGCTGGTGCGCGACGTGGTGATGATGGGCCGCTACGGCCATATGGGCTTCCTGCGCCGCGCCCGCCCTGCCGACCGACAGGCGGTGACCGACGCACTGGCCCGCGTCGGACTGACCGATTACGCCACCCGCCAGATCGGCGAACTGTCCGGCGGCCAGAAGAAGCGCGTCTTCCTGGCACGCGCGCTGGCGCAGGAGGCGCGGGTGATCCTGCTGGACGAACCCTTCACCGGCGTCGACGTGCAGACCGAACAGACGATCATCACGCTTCTGCGCCAGATGCGCGACGAAGGCAGGGTGATGCTGGTCTCGACCCATGACCTGGGCTCGGTCCCCGAATATTGCGACCGCGTTGTGCTGGTCAAAGGCACGGTGCTGGCCTTCGGCCCGACCGAGACGACCTTCACACCCGCCAACCTGCGCCAGGCCTTTGGCGGCACGCTGCGCCACTTCATGCTGGGCGGCACCGACCTGCATGACGACGCCGACGCGCGCAACGTGGACGTCTTCACCGACGACGAACGCCCGCTGATCTTCTACGACGACCGTCACCGGACAGGGGGCGGCGCATGAGCGTTTCTCCTTTGCCCCAATACCCTGCGGGGGTGCGGGGGTGCAAAACCCCCGCGCGCGACGCCCGATGATCGAGCTGGCCCTGACCCCCTTCACCTATGGCTACATGACGACCGCGATCTGGGTCTCGGCCCTGATCGGCGGCGTCTGCGCGTTCCTGTCAGCCTATCTGATGCTCAAGGGCTGGAGCCTGATCGGCGACGCGCTGTCCCATTCCATCGTGCCGGGCGTGGCGGGGGCCTATATGCTGGGCCTGCCCTTCGCGCTTGGCGCGTTCCTGTCGGGAGGGCTTGCAGCGCTGACCATGCTGTTCCTGAACACCCGCACGGGGCTGAAACAGGACGCGATCATCGGGCTGATCTTCACGGGCTTCTTCGGCATCGGGCTGTTCATGGTGTCTCTGAACCCGGTCGCGGTGGACCTTCAGGCGATCACCATGGGCAACATCCTGGCCATCGCGCCGGGCGACGTGATCCAACTGGTGCTGATCTCGGGCGTCTCGCTGGCGATCCTTTTGATGAAGTGGCGCGACCTGATGGTGGTCTTCTTCGATGAGGTCCACGCCCGCACCATCGGCCTGCATCCGAACCGCATGAAGGCGCTGTTCTTCACCCTGCTGGCGGCCTCGACCGTGGCGGCGATGCAGACCGTCGGCGCCTTCCTGGTCATCGCCCTGGTGGTGACGCCGGGGGCCACGGCCTATCTGCTGACCGACCGCTTTCCGCGGCTGATCGTAATCTCGGTCGTGATCGGCACGACGACCTCGGCAATCGGCGCCTATGCCAGCTTCTTCCTGGATGGGGCCACGGGCGGTATCATCGTGACGCTGCAGACGCTGATCTTCCTGGCGGCCTTCGTCTTCGCCCCCACACACGGGCTGTGCGCCACGCGCCGCCGCGCCCGCGATGCCGTCAGGGCGCAGCCGTGAACGCGCTGATCCTGCCCTTCACCTTTCCCGTCATGGCGGACGCGGCGCTGATCGCGGTGATCGTCGCGGTCCCCGCCGCGCTGCTGTCCTGCTTCCTGGTCCTCAAGAGCTGGGCGCTGATGGGCGACGGGATCAGCCACGCGGTCCTGCCAGGCATCGTGCTGGCCTATGCCCTGGGCCTGCCCCTGCTGGTCGGGGCCTTCGCGGCGGGCATGGTCTGCGCGCTGTCCTCGGGCTGGCTGGACGCCAACAGCCGCATCAAGTCCGACACCGCGCTTGGCGTCGTCATGGCGGGCATGTTCGCGGTCGGGCTGATCCTCTTCACGGTCTTTCCGCCCGGCGTGCATCTGGACCATATCCTGTTCGGCAACATCCTGGGCATCGGGCCGGGCGATTTCGCCCAGGCCCTGCCCATCGCCGCCGCCGTGACGCTGGCGCTCCTGCTGAAATGGCGGGACTTCGCGCTGCTGGCCTTCGATCCGGTGCAGGCGCGGGTGTCGGGGCTGCGGGTGGGCTGGCTGCATTACGGGATGCTGGCGATGATCGCGGCCTCGGTCGTGGCGATGCTGTCGGCGGTTGGGATCATCCTGGCCGTGGGGCTGCTGATCGCGCCCGGCGCCATCGCCTTCCTGCTGACCCGCCGGCTGGCCGTGATGATGGCGCTGGCCACAGTCATCGCGGTCGCGGCCAGCCTGGCAGGCATCTGGGCCAGCTTCTGGCTGGACAGCGCGCCCGCCCCCACGATCATCGTGATCCTGACCGCGGTCTTCGTTCTGGCCTTTGCCTGGCGGCAGATGGCGCCGCGCGCGTGAACGGCGGCGCCTGACCCCTTTCCCGCCCCGCGCGGACATGCCAGCATGGTTGCGCCATCAGGAGGATCCCCCATGCTGCCGCCCCGCACCGACTTTCCCGCAGGTTTCACCTTCGGCGCCGCCACCTCGGCCTATCAGATCGAGGGCACGGCCGGCGCGGGCCCGTCGCATTGGGACACCTTTGCCGCCACGCCCGGCAACATCATGGATGACAGCGACGGCAGTCGCGCCTGCGATCACCTGCGGCTGTGGCCGCAGGACCTGGACCTGATCCGCGACGCAGGATTTGACGGCTACCGCTTTTCGACCTCCTGGGCGCGGGTGATGCCGGACGGGGTGACGGTGAACCCCGATGGTCTGGATTTCTACGACAAGCTGGTCGACGGCATGCTGGAACGCGGCCTGAAACCCTTCCTGACCTATCACCACTGGGACCTGCCCGCGGCGCTGTCGTCGCAGGGCGGCTGGCAGAACCGCGACATCGCGCAGCGTTTCGCGGACCTGTGCACCACTATCAACGCCCGCATCGGGGACCGCGTGGCATCGGCCGCCACCCTGAACGAGCCGTGGTGCATCGCCTGGCTGTCGCATTTCCTCGGCCACCACGCCCCCGGCCTGCGTGACATCCGTGCCGCCAGCCGCGCCATGCACCATGTCCTGCTGGCACATGGCACCGCGATGCAGGCGCTGCGCGCCGATGGCGCCACGAACCTGGGCATCGTGCTGAACTTCGAGACCAGCCACCCCGCCGACAACTCCGCCGAGGCGGAACAGGCGGAACAGGCGGCAGAGACGCAGGACGCAATCTATAACCAGTGGTTCATCCGCGCGCTGATGGGCCAGGGATACCCGGACGCCGCGCTGGCCGGGATCGGGCCGCATCTGCCAGACCGCTGGCAGGATGACATGGACCTGATCGCGCAGCCGCTGGACTGGCTGGGGGTCAACTACTACACCCGGCGCCTGTACACCCGGAACGACGGGCTGTGGCCCCACGCCTCCGAGGTGCCCGGCCCCCTGCCCAAGACCCAGATGGACTGGGAGATCCGCCCCGAGGGCCTGACCGAATTCCTGACCCGCCTGGCGCGCGACCACACCGGCAACCTGCCGCTGTATGTCACCGAGAACGGCATGGCCTCCGAGGTGCCGACCGACGATCAGGCCCGCATCCGGTTCATCGGCGATCACCTGCGCGCAACCAAGGCGGCGATGGATCAGGGCGTGGACGTGCGCGGGTTCTTCTACTGGTCGCTGCTGGACAATTACGAATGGGGCTGGGGATACGGCCCGCGCTTCGGCCTGGTCCATGTGGACTATGACACGATGGTGCGGACCCCCAAGGCCAGCTGGCACGCGTTCCGCGCCATGCTGACCTAACGCGCCAGGATCATCCCCGCCGCCTTGTCCGCGATCATCGTGACCGGTGCATGGGTGTTGCCCGACACAATCGCGGGCATCACCCCGGCATCGGCGATGCGCAGGCCCGACAGCCCGTGCACGCGCAGCTGCGCATCGACCACGGCCATCGGGTCCGACCCCATGCGCGTCGTGCCGACCGGGTGGAAGATGGTCGTGCCGACCTCTCCCGCCGCCTGCGCCAGATCGGCATCGCTTTGCAGATGCGCGCCCGGCTTGTGCTCCTCGGGCGCGAACTCGGCCATGCGGGCGGTCGCCATCAGGCGGCGCGCATGGCGCAGGCTGTCGATGGCCACCTGTCGGTCGCCCTCGGTCGTCAGATAGCGCGGCGCGATGGCGGGGGCCGTCAGGGGATCGGGCGCGGTGATGTGCACGGACCCCGTGCTTTCGGGCCGCAGGTTGCAGACCGACACCGTCAGCCCCGAAAAATCGTCCAGCGGGTCGCCGAACTTGCCCAGGGACAACGGCTGCACGTGATATTCGATGTTGGGCGTGTCGAACGCATCGGACGATTTCGCGAATATCCCCAGCTGGCTGGGCGCCATCGCCATCGGCCCCGTCCGGCGCAGCGCGTATTCCAGCGCGATGCCGGCCTTGCCCCAGATCGTCCGCGCCCGGTCGTTCAGCGTCCGCGCGCCGCGGATGCGGAACACGGTGCGCAGCTGCAGGTGATCCTGCAGGTTCTCGCCCACCCCCGGCAGGGCATGGACGGGCGCGATGCCCAGGGCCGCCAGGCGGTCCGGCTGACCGATGCCCGACAGTTCCAGCAACGCGGGCGAATTGACTGCGCCCGCGGCCAGGATCACCTCGCCCCGCGCGCGCGCCAGCCGGCGCTGGCCGTGCTGGTCGAACAGGACGCCCGTGACGCGGCGGCCGTCCATCTGCAGGCGCATTACTTGGGCATCCGTCTCGATCCGCAGGTTGGGGCGGCCGCGGGCGGGGTTCAGGAAGGCCTTCCTTGCGTTCCAGCGGATGCCCTTGCGCTGCGTGACCGGAAAATAGCCGACGCCCAGGTTGTCGCCCCGGTTGAAGTCCGGGTTGGCGGGCAGGCCCAGCTCCTGCGCGGCCTGGGCCACCGCGTCCAGGATCGGCCAGCGCAGCCGCTGCTGTTCGACCCGCAATTCGCCCTGGTCGCCGTGGATGTCGCAGGCCGGTTCGTAATGGCGCTCCGTCGCGCGGAAATGCGGCAGCACGTCGGACCAGGACCAGCCCGCGTTGCCCATCTGCCGCCAGCGGTCGTAATCGGCCGCCTGCCCGCGCATGTAGATCATGCCGTTGATCGACGAACACCCGCCCAGGACGCGCCCGCGCGGATAGTTCAGGCGGCGGCCGTTCAGACCGGGTTCCGGTTCTGTCTGATAGCACCAGTCCAGCGTCGGGTTGCCCATCGCATAGAGATAGCCCACCGGCACATGCACCCAGAAGCGGTTGTCATGGCCACCCGCCTCCAGCAGCAGGACCCGGTTCGCAGGATCGGCCGACAGCCGGTTCGCCAGCACGCACCCGCCCGAGCCCGCGCCCACGATGATATAGTCGTAATCCCCGAAATCCTGCATGCCGATCCTCCGTCCCGGTGGCGACGCTAGTGGCACGGCCGCGCGGGGACAAGCGGTCGCGGTTGCGGGCGGGGGCCGGGCGCGGTATCTGCTGGGGGCCTTGGGTGCCACGGGAAGGACCGTCATGATCGTCATCGCAGCCGTCATCATCGGTGCCATCCTGGGCTGGCGCCGCGCCGGCCAGCTGGGCGGCACGCGCGCCGACCGCATCCAGTATGCGGTGGCCTTTGCGCTTGGCCTGGCCATGATCGGCGTTGTCGCCACGATCATCGTTCATCGGATGAGCTGATGTTCCTGCCCTTTCTGGACAATCTGCGCAGGCACGGGGTTCCCGTCTCGCTGCGGGAATGGCTGGATCTGATGGAGGGCATGGGCGCTGGCCTGGACGGCATGACGGTCGAGGGGTTCCACGGCCTGGCCCGGCTGGTGCTGGTCAAGGACGAACGCCATATCGACCGCTTCGACCGCGCGTTCTCGGACACGTTCTCGGGGCTTGAGCAGGTCGATGTCGGCGACCTGCTGGACCCCCGCGCCCTGCCCGAAGGGTGGCTTGAGAAGCTGGCCGAAAAGCTGCTGTCGGACGACGAAAAGGCGCAGGTCCAAGGCCTGGGCAGCCTGCAGGCGCTGATGGATACGCTGCGCAAGCGGCTGGCCGAACAGCAGGGGCGCCATCAGGGCGGCAACAAGTGGGTCGGTACCGCGGGCACCTCGCCCTTCGGCGCCTATGGCTACAACCCCGAAGGCGTGCGCATCGGCCAGGACGGCAGCCGCCACCGCCGCGCCGTCAAGGTCTGGGACAAGCGCGAGTTCCGCGATTTCGACGACACCGCCGAACTGGGCACCCGCAACATCAAGGTCGCGCTGAAGCGCCTGCGCCAATGGGCCCGCCACGGCGCCGCGGACGAGCTGGACCTGCCCGGCACGATCCGCGCCACCGCCGATCACGGCTATATCGACGTGCAGACGCGGCCCGAACGGCGCAACGCGGTCAAGGTGCTGCTGTTCCTGGACGTGGGCGGCAGCATGGACAACCATATCCGCGTCGTGGACGAGCTGTTCAGTGCCGCCCGCGCCGAATTCAAGCACATGCAGCATTTCTACTTCCACAACTGCCTGTACGAAGGCGTCTGGACCGACAACCGCCGCCGGTGGGACGCGCAGACGCCCACCTGGGACGTGCTGCACCGCTATGGCCGCGACTACAAATGCATCGTGGTGGGCGACGCATCGATGTCGCCCTACGAGATCGCGGTGCCGGGCGGGGCCAACGAACACTGGAATCCCGAATCCGGGCAGGTCTGGCTGCAGCGCCTTGCCGGGGCCTGGCCCGACCATGTCTGGCTGAACCCCGTCCCCGAGGCGCATTGGGGATACACCCAGTCCATCGGCATGGTGCAGCAGGTCTTTCCCGACCGGATGCTGCCCCTGACGCTGGACGGGCTGACGCGCGCCATGCGGGTGCTGGGATGATCGCCCAGCTGACGGCCCTGCTGCCGGTCTGGGGGCCGTGGCTGGTGGGGGCGATGGCGTTCCTGTCCTGCATGATGGTCCCGGTGCCGACCTCGGCGGTGCTGGTGGCGGCGGGGGCGCTGACGGGGACCGGGCACCTGGACCTGGGGCTGATCGGCGCGGGCGCGGTGCTGGGGGCCAGCGCGGGCGACGCGGCGGCGTTCCTGCTGGCGCGCCGGATGCGGCCGTGGCTGATGCGCGGCAGGCGGGGGGCGATCCTGGCGCGGGCGCAGGCGCTGATCGCCCGGCGCGGCGCGGGAGCGGTGTTCCTGTCGCGCTGGCTGGTCACGCCGCTTGGTCCGGCCACGAA
The DNA here is from genome assembly GCF_006239215.1 of Paracoccus haeundaensis. NCBI lineage: Bacteria > Pseudomonadati > Pseudomonadota > Alphaproteobacteria > Rhodobacterales > Paracoccaceae > Paracoccus > Paracoccus haeundaensis. The sequence continues at coordinate 58,885 of NZ_VDDC01000021.1, read as the reverse complement.
CTATGTCGCGGGGGCCGCGGGGCTGTCGCTGGCGCGGTTCATGGCCGCCTCCATCCCCGGAGAGATGCTCTGGGCCGCGCTGCATCTGGGCGCGGGGCATCTGGCCGGGCGCGGCTTTCGCGGGGACGAGGCCGCGGCGCTCAAGGCGCTGGCGGCGGCCGCGGTGCTGGCTGCGGCAATCTGGGCGGGGCGCAGGCTCTGGCATCGGCGGTCCGGCGCCGCCATATACGGGGCATGATGCGTTACCTGCCCTTCATCCTGCTGGCGCTGTACCTGGTCGCGATGTGGTTCTTTTCCGCATGGCGCCTGCGGCAGGAGTTGAACCAGAAGGCTACGCCCCTGACCCATCCGCGCCTGACGCCCATGCTGGACCGGCTTGGCCGCGCGATGGACCTGCCCCCGATCCGCGCCCATGTCTATGAGATCGAGCCGGTGAACGGCCTTGCCGCCCCCGACGGGCGCATCTTCCTGACCCGCGGCTTCCTGCGCAAGCTGGACGCCGAAGAGGTCACGCCCGAGGAACTGGCCAGCGTCATCGCGCACGAACTGGGCCATGTCAGCCTGGGCCATTCGCGCCGCCGCATGATCGATTTCGCGGGCCAGAACGCGATCCGCATGGCGCTGGCGGGGGTGTTGGGGCGCATCCTGCCGGGCATCGGCGCCTGGATCGCCAACCTGATCGCGACCGCCGTCGCCGCCCGCCTGTCGCGCCAGGACGAGTTCGAGGCCGACCGTTTCGCCAGCGCCCTGATGATCAAGGCGGGCCTTGGCACCGCCCCGCAGAAATCGCTGTTCCGCAAGCTGGACCGCCTGACCGGCAGCGGCGGCGCAGGCGCCCCCGCATGGTTCCTGTCCCACCCCCCCGCCGCCCGCCGCATCGCCGCGATCGAGGCGCACGAGGCACGCTGGCGCGGCTGACCGGGTCTTGCCGCGGCGGCATTTCCACCTAAGGTGGTGCCGGACAGTCAAGGGCCCCCATGACCGCACCGTTCCGCCGCCACGTCCTGTACCTGCCGGGTTTCGACCCCATCCCGCCGCGCCGCTATCGCGAGCTGTATCGGCGCGAGGCCGCGGATCAGGCGCGGATTTCGGGCCACCGGCTGCGCATCACCAAGGCGCAGGCGCAGGGCTTTGCCTGGGCCGTCCACGGCCGGGTCGAGGGTCGCGACACCACCACCGTGATCGAGGTCGCGCTGTGGTCCGACATCGTTCAGGCCTCGATGCGGCAGGGCATCGCTGGGACGTTCGCACAGCTGGCGCGGACGTCCTGGACCTACATCGCGACGGGCACCCTGTCGCGGCTGATGCGGTTGCGGCGCGGGCCGGTCATCGCGGCGCTTTATCCCATCGCGGTGCTGCTAGCACAGCTGGCGCTGGCTTTGCTGGCTGGGGGGCTGGCGGCGTCGGCCGTCGGCGGCTGGCCGGGCCTGCCCGTCGGGGTGACGGTGGTCTGGGGCGTGCTGGTCCTGGGGCGGCGGCTGGATCACCGGCTGTTTGCCTATTACCTGATGCACGATTACGCCTTCACCGCGCGCCATCGCGGCGCCTATCCCCCCGCGCTGGAGGACCGGCTGGCCCAGTTCCGCGCCCGCCTGACGGCGATCCTGGACGACGGAACGGACGAGGTGCTGGTGGTCGGCCATTCCTCGGGCGCCTATCTGGCGGTGTCGCTGATGGCCGATCTGCTGCGCGAACGTGCCGACCCCGGCCCGGCCCTGTCGCTGCTGACGCTTGGGCATGTGGTGCCGATGGCGGCGTTCCTGCCCGATGCCGGGCGGCTGCGCGACGATCTGGGCTGGCTTGCGCGCAGCGACCGGCTGTTCTGGCTGGACGTGACGGCACCGGGCGATGCCTGCTGTTTCGCGCTGTGCGATCCGGTGGCGGTCTGCGGACAGGCCGGCCCGGACCAGCGCTGGCCGCTGGTGATTTCGGCAGCGTTCACGCACACGCTGTCGCCCGACCGGCAGGCCGCGTTGAAGAACCGATGGTTCAAGCTGCATTTCCAGTATCTGTGCGCCTTTGATCGGCCGGGCGATTACGACTATTTCGCGATCACCGCCGGGCCGCGGACGCTGGCGCAGCGGTTCGCCGGGCGCAAGCCGTCGCCGGGGCGGATCACCCGGCCCGTGGGCGCGCGGTGACGCCCCGCCCCCAAGGCGCACAGGGGCGCGGGACGCTGGGCGGGCTGATCCGCGGGTTCAGGCGCGACCTGCTGGGCGCGCTGCCGGAACGCCTGTATGGCGCGTGGATGGCGGAATTCCGCAGTCCGGTCATCCACAGCTTCTTCTGCAACGACCCGGCGCTGATCCGGCTGATCCTGCAGGATCGGCCGGGCGATTTTCCGAAATCGAACCGCATGCGCGAGGGTCTGGCGCCGCTGTTGGGCAACGGCGTCTTCATCGCGAACGGCGCGGACTGGGCGCGCCAGCGGCGCATCATCGACCCGGCCTTTGACGGCGGTCGCCTTCGCGACAGCTTTCCCGCCGTGCTGGCCGCCGCACGCGCGGCCAGCCAGCGGCTGGCGCCGGGGGTGCAGGACATCGAGCCGCAGGCCGCCCATGCCGCCGCCGACGTGATCTTTCGCACGCTGTTCTCGATGCCCGTCGAACACCGCATTGCGTCCGACGTGTTCGAGGCGTTCCGCGACCATCAGGCCGCTCAACCCCTGGTGAACCTGGCGGCCCTGCTGCCCCTGCCCACCTGGATGCCGCGGCCCCATTCGCGCCGCACCCGCGCCACCGCCGCGCGCATCCGCGGGCTGATCGGCGATCTGGTGCGCGCGCGTCGCCGGGCCATCGCGGCGGGAACCGCACCCGACGATCTGGCCACGCGGATCATGACCACCCCCGATCCCGAGACCAGCACGCCGTTTTCGGAGGCCGAGATGATCGACCAGGTTGCGGTCATGTTCCTGGCCGGGCATGAGACCAGCGCCTCGGTCCTGGCCTGGGCGCTGTGGTTGCTGGCGGCTCATCCTGATTGGCAGGACCGCGTCGCCGCAGAGGCCACGACCCTGGACGACTTCGCCAGCGTCGGCGGGTTGCGCGTCACCCGCGCCGTGTTCCGCGAGGCGCTGCGCCTGTATCCGGCCGTTGCGATGTTCGTGCGCGAGTCCACCGCCCCCGAGACGTTCCGAGACCGTCCCGTGCCGCGCGGGGCGCAGCTAGTCATCTCTCCGTGGCATCTGCACCGGCACAACCGGCTGTGGGACCGGCCGGACGATTTCGACCCCGCCCGGTGGGACACGCCGGACGGCAAGGTTAGCGCCCGCGCGGCCTTCCTGCCGTTCTCTACCGGGCCGCGCGCCTGCCCCGGCGCGGGGCTGGCGATGATCGAGGGGGTGGTGATGCTGGCTGCGATCACAGCGCGGTGGCGGCTGGAGGTGACCGACCGCCAACCGATGCCCGTGGCGCGGCTGACGATCCGGGCGCGCGACGGGATCTGGGTCAGGCTGACGCCGCGCTAAGGCGCCGCGCGCCTCAGCGAAAAAGCACTAGCGATCCGGGCGACCAGGCCAGCCGGGTCCGCGTCCCGACCTCCTGCACGTCGCGGCCAAAGACGTTGCGCATCGAGATGCGGACCGTGCGCGACTTGCCGTCGCCCCGCGCCACGCCGTCCAGGCGCAGGTCGTAATAGGTCATGTCGCCGTAATAGACGACCTCGTCGATGGTGGCGTTGGTCTCGCGTGGCTGCGTGTGGGTCGCGCCCGGACCGACCAGGGTCATCGTCTCGGGGCGAAAACCGATCACGGCGCCCGCATCGTCGGGATTTGCGCGGCTGACCTGGCGTTCGGGCAGCTCGACCGTACCCAGGCCCGCGACATCGACGGTGACCGTGCCGCCCGCCTCGGACAGGATCGTGGCGGGCAGGAAGTTCATCACCCCGATGAAATCCGCGACCCGCCGCGTGGCCGGGCGGGCATACAGCGCCTCGGGGCCGTCCAGCTGAGCGATCTCTCCCTCGAACATCACGGCGATGCGGTCGGACATGACCAGCGCCTCCTCCTGGTCATGGGTGACCAGGACGAAGGTGATGCCGACCTGCCGCTGCAGCTTGATCAGCTCGACCTGCATCTGCTCGCGCATCTTGCGGTCCAGGGCCGACAGCGGCTCGTCCAGAAGCAGCACCTTGGGCTTAAGGATCAGCGCGCGGGCCAGTGCCACCCGCTGCCGCTGGCCGCCCGACAGGGCATGCGCGGATCGCGCGCCGTATCCCTTGAGGCCGACCATAGCCAGCGCCTCCTCGACCGCGGCGGCCTTTTCGGCCTTGCTGCGTGGATCGCGGCGCAGGCCGAAGGCCACGTTCTCGGCGACGGTCAGGTGCGGGAAGATGGCATAGGACTGGAACACCATGTTGGTGGGCCGCTTGTTCGCGGGAACCTCCTCCATGCGCTTGCCGCCGATCAGGATGGCGCCGTCGCTGATGTCCTCGAAGCCCGCGATGGTGCGCAGAAGCGTGGTCTTGCCGCAGCCCGACGGGCCCAGCAGGGAGAAGAACTCTCCGGCCCGGATGGTCAGGTCGATCCCGCGCAGCGCGTGATAGTCGCCGTAATACTTGTGGACGCCCTGACATTCGATCATCGGCTTGGCTTCGGTCACATCAACCCTCCGGTGGGCTTGCCGCCGATGCGGGCATTGCCCCGGCGGCGGAAATATTCGCCGATCGCCAGAAGGACGATCGACAGGATCACCAGCACCGTGCCCAACGCCATAATGACGGGGATCGCGCGCGGAAAGCGCAGCTGGCTGAAGATGTAGGTGGGCAGCGTCGGTTCGTTCCCCGCCAGGAAGAAGGCCAGGATGAACTCGTCCAGGCTGATGGTGAAGCTGATCAGCAGCGCGCTGATGATACCCGGCATGACCAGGGGCAGCGTGACAAGACGGAACGCGCCCCATTTCGTCTCGCCCAGGTCATAGGCCGCCTCCTCCAGGCTGCGGTCCAGCGACGAAAAGGCGGTGGTCAGCACCGCGATGGCATAGGGCATGCAGATCAGCGTGTGCCCCGCGATGACCGTCATCAGGGACAGCTGCACCCCCATGCCCAGCAGCACGACCAGCAGCGACATGGCCACGATGATTTCCGGCAGCACCATGGGCAGCATGATGAACCCCATCATCCCGCCCTTGCCCGGAAACACGAAGCGGGTCGAGGCGCGCGCCGCGAAGATGCCAAAGCAGGTGGCCAGGATGGACGAGGCCACCGCCACGGTCAGCGAATTGGTCAGCGCCCGGCGCAGCGTCGCGTCCGCCCACATCTGCCGGAACCAGTCGGTCGTCACCCCCTGCAGCGGAAAGGCGATGATCGTGCCGGAATTCAGCGCGAACATCGGCAGCAGGATGATCGGCGCGTAGAGAAACAGCAGATAGAAGATGGCATAGGCCTGAAGCCCGCGTCCTTGGCGGTTCATTGGCGCACCCTGAGGAAACGGCGGTTGAGGAACAGGAAGACCAGGCTGACCACCGCCACGATGGCCATGGCCGTCACCGCCAGCGCCGATCCCAGGGGCCGGTTGTCCAGCGCCAGCATCTGGACCTGGATCAGGTTGGCGATCATCGGGATCTTGCCGCCGCCGATGACCTCTGGCGTGACATAGTCGCCGATGGTCGGGATGAAGACGATCAGCACCGCCGCGATGACGCCCGGCATCGCCAGGGGCAGCGTCACCCGCCAGAAGGTCATCAGCCTACTTTCGCCCAGATCGCGCCCGGCCTCCAGCAGGGATCGGTCGATCTTCTCCAGCGCGACGAAGATCGGCAGGATCGCGAAGGGCGCATAGGCATGGGCCAGCGTCAGCACGATCGCGTTTGTGTTGTAGAGGATGAAGGTCAGCGGCTCGTCGATGATGCCAAGCCCCGTCAGGGACGAGTTGATGACGCCGTTGTATCCCAGGATCACCTTCCACAGGAACACCCGGATCAGATAGCTGGTCCAGAAAGGGATCGTGATCAGGAACAGCCACATGGCCTTCTTTTCGGGCCGCACGCAGAAGCTGACGTAATAGGCGACCGGAAAGGCCATCACCACGGTCGCCAGCGTCACGATGGCCGCCACGACCAGCGACCGCAGCATCACCGTCCGCACGATCGGGTCGGTCAGCACCTGGGTGTAATTGTCCAGCGTGAAGTCGCGGATGATCTCAAGATAGCCGTCGGTCAGGAAGCTGTAGGCCAGGATGGTCAGCAGCGGCGCCGCCAGGATCACCAGCGCATACAGGAACGGCGGCGCGATCAGCGACAGCCCGGCCCGTGCCTGGTCGTCGAACTTGGCCTTTGCCATGGCGATCCCCTTCCGTCCGCCCCGCCGGGCCTTTCGCAATTGCTGTCACAGGCCGCGCGCAAGGAAAAGAGGTTTCTGGCCCGCCTAGCGCCACCAATGCCCGGTCAGCGCCAGCCGCGCCAGCGATGCGCGCCGCTGAAACGGCGTGATCGCGGTGGTGGCCTCGAACGGATCGGTGCGCCCGGCCATGATCTCGGACAGCAGGCGCGGCACGCGGGGGCCGGGATACAGCGCAGCCGCCGCCCGGCGCGGCAGCTTGCGGTGCATCCGTGCGGCCATGCGCAGCCCGTCGCGCGCCTGTTCCGCCAAGGCCCGCGCGTCTTCGGGGCGGGCCGGTTCCAGCCCCAGCCGGACTGCCTGCAATTGCGGCAGCGCGCGCAGCCACGCGGCCAGACCGGCACCGCGGGCCTGATGGGCCACGATCTCTCGCGTGCCTTCGGGCGCGCCGCAGCGGCGCGCGGCGGTCCACATCAGCGCGCCCGCCGTCGCATCGACATAGGCCAGCACCGCCTGCGGCCCGTCAAAGGGCTGGCGTTCGCAATCCCTGCGCCGGGCCTCTGCCAAGGGCGACAGGGCGCCTGCATCGGTCCCCCAGGCCTCCCACAGGGGCGTCAGCACGTCGTGCAGCGGGGGCGCGGTGCCCTGCCCCATCTCGTCCAGGCGGTCGATCCACCATTGCAGCCGCATCTCGGCCAGCATCGGCTCGGCCGACTGGAACGGCGCGCGGGCGATCTCCAGGTTCAGCGCATAGAGCGTGACCAGCGCCGAACGGTCCGCCGCGTCGGCCACCAGCACCGCGCCGAACCGGTCGGGGTCATGCTGGCGCAGCGCCTCGGTGCAGGCCTCCAGGGTCATGTGCCGTGGGTCCGCGCCAGATCGGCCAGTCGTGCCGGATCGAACCCCGCGGCCAGCGACCATTCGGGCCCCTTGGCCGTGTCCTTGACCTCGACGCCCGCCGCCGCGAATCCGTCGCGGATCGCATCCGCGCGGGCGAAATCACGGGCCTGGCGCGCCGCCAGTCGCGCCGCCAGCAACGCCTCGATCTGGCCCGCCGCACCGGCATCGGCCTGGGTCCAATCGCCCATGCCCGGCAGCAGCAGGCCCAGCATCCGGGCCGATGCCAACAGCGTCTCCGCGTCCCCCCGACCCGCCAGGTCGTGCAACGCGGCGATGGCACCCGCAGCGTTCAGGTCATCGGCAAGCGCCTCGATCAGCGCGGGTGCCGGGCTTGTTGCGGGTTCGATGCCGGCAACAAGCCCATGCCACCGCCGAAGCACCGCTTCGGCCTCCTGCGCCTTGGCCTCGGTCCAATCCATCGGCTTGCGGTAATGCGTAGACAGCATGACGAAGCGGATCACCTCGCCGGGCACGCCCCGGTCCAGCAGGTCGCGCACGGTGAAGAAGTTGCCCAGGGACTTGGACATCTTCTTGCCTTCGACCTGCAGCATCTCGTTGTGCAGCCAGACATTGGCGAAACCCGCGCCGGGATGGGCGCAGCAGCTCTGCGCGATCTCGTTCTCGTGGTGCGGGAACTGCAGGTCGATGCCGCCGCCGTGGATGTCGAAATGCGGCCCCAAGAGCGCCGCCGACATGGCCGAGCATTCGATGTGCCAACCCGGACGCCCCCGGCCCCAGGGGCTGTCCCAGCCCGGCAGGTCGTCCGAGGACGGCTTCCACAGCACGAAATCCATCGGGTCGCGCTTGAAGGGCGCCACCTCGACCCGCGCGCCCGCGATCATGTCGTCGACCGAACGGCCCGACAGCGTGCCGTAGTCGGGAAAGGACCGCACGTCGAACAGCACATGCCCCTCGGCCTCATAGGCATGGCCCTTGGCGATCAGGTCAGCGGTCATCGCGATCATCTGGCCGACATAGGCGGTCGCCCGCGGCTCGTGGTCCGGACGAGCCGCGCCAAGCGCGTCCATGTCGGCGTGATACCAGCCGATCGTCTCCTCGGTCCGCTCGGCGATCAGCGCCTCCAGGGACAGGTCGGACCCGGCCGCACGGCGGCGCTGCGCCTCGGCGTTGATCTTGTCGTCGACATCGGTGAAATTGCGCACATAGGTGACCGCACGGTCGCCGTATTCATGCCGCAGCAGCCGCACCAGCAGGTCGAACACCAGGACCGGCCGGGCATTGCCCAGATGGGCGCGGTCATAGACGGTGGGTCCACACAGATACAGACGCACGTTGGCCGGGTCGATGGGGACGAACTCCTCCTTGCGGCGGGTGCGGGTGTTGGTCAGCCTGATCTGCGTCATGATGCGGCCCTTTTGGCAAGCGTGGCCAAGGGTCTATCGCATCGCGCCCTGGCTTTCCACCCAGGCAATCTGGCGCGGCAGCGATTGCGACGCCAGATCATAGCCCCCCAGGATCGTGGCCCGCGCCGCCTTGCGGATTGCCGCCGCCTGCGGATCGCCCGCCAAGCCGCGGATCAGGGCCGCCGACAGGGCCGCCCCGTCAAAGAACGGCACCAACCGCCCGTTCACCCCGTCGGTGATCAGCTCGCGCACCGGTTCGGTATCGGACGCCACGACATACCCCCCCGCCGCCATCGCCTCGGTCAGCGACCAGGACAGCACGAATGGATAGGTCAGATAGCAATGCACCCGCGCCACCTGCATCAGCGACAGATAGTCGCCATAGGGCACGCGGCCCAGGAAATGCACCCGCGACAGGTCCAGGCGGGCGCCGACCTCTGCCAGCAGCTTGTCCTTCCAGCTGTTCGCATCGCGCGGCTTGGCACCATAGCTGGTGCCCTCGGCGCCGACCAGGACCACCTGCGCGTCGGGGCGCGACGCCAGCACGTCGGGCAATGCCCGCATCAGCACATGAAACCCGCGGTAAGGCTCCAGCGAGCGGGACACGAAGGACAGCACCTCGTCCCCCGCGCGCAGGATCGTGCCGCCCGGAAGGGTCAGGCGGGCCGCGGGATCGGGGGCCACGCGGGCGGTGTCGATGCCGTCATGGATGACGGTGATCTTGCCGCGCAGCTCGGGCGGAAAGCTGTCGGCCTGATAACGGGTGGGCGCGATGGCCGCATCGGCCTGCACCATCGCCTGGACCAGATGCGCCGACCGCGCGACCGTCATGAAGCGCACCTCGTCCCGGTCGGGGCTGATCTCGGGGTCGAAGCCCACATCTTGGCCGCGGGTGCGGTACATCAGCTCGGCATAGACCAGCAGGCGCGCGTGGGGCCAGATCTCCTTCAGGAACAGCGTCTCTCCCCAGCCCGGATGGCCGATGACGATGTCGGGGTGAAACCCGTGCCGGTCGCGCAGCGCACGCGCGCCCCGCGCCGCCAGCAGGCCGCGTTCCGCATGGTCCGCATAGGTCCGACCCAGGGCGCTGTCGGTCTGCACCGCCACCGGCGCCTTGTAGCGCAGGGTCCGGATCGGGCTGGGCCGCTGGTTGTTCTCATCCGTCAGGGCCAGGACCTGGTGGCCGCGCGCGGCCAGGGCCGGGGCCAGGTGCGGAAACTGGCCCGGAAAGTTCTGGTGGACGAACAGGATCTTCATTCGTGGATCGGAAAAGCCGCGCGCAGCAGGGCGCGGGTGTAATCCTGCCGGGGCGCATCAAAGATCTGCGCGACACTGCCATGTTCGACGACCTCTCCGGCGCGCATGACCATGATATGATGCGCCATCGCGCGCACCACGCGCAGATCATGGCTGATGAACAGGTAGGCCAGCCCGTATTTCCGCTGCAGGTCGCGCAGTAGATCCACGATCTGCACCTGCACGGTCATGTCCAGCGCGCTGGTCGGCTCGTCCAGGACGACGACCTTGGGGCGCAGGATCATCGCGCGGGCGATGGCGATGCGCTGGCGCTGACCGCCGCTGAATTCGTGCGGGTAGCGGTGCATCATCTGGGGGTTCAGCCCGACCTCGGTCATGATCTCGGTGACCAGCTGGCGGCGGTCCCGGCCGGGTTCGACCCCGTGCACGCCCAGGCCCTCGGTGATGATCTGTTCGATCGTCATGCGGGGCGACAGGCTGCCATAGGGGTCCTGGAACACGATCTGCATGTCGCGGCGCAGGCGGCGCAGCTGGCCGCTGGTCCAGGCCTGGATATCCTGGCCCAGATACAGGATCGGGCCGTCGCTTTCGATCAGGCGCATGATGCCCAGGGCCAGCGTGGTCTTGCCCGATCCCGATTCGCCGACGATGCCCAGGGTCTCTCCCGCGCGCAGCGACAGGGTCGCGCCGTTCACCGCCTTGACGTGCCCCGTCACGCGGCGCAGCAGGCCGCGCTTGATGGGAAACCAGACCTTCAGGTCGCGCGTCTCGACCAGGACCGGCGCATCGGGGGCTATGGGATCGGCCTGCCCGGTCGGCTCGGCGGCCAGCAGCTTGCGGGTATAGGGGTGCTGGGGCCGGGCAAAGATGTCCTCGACCGGGCCCTGTTCGACGATCTCTCCGTCCTTCATCACGCAGACGCGGTCCGCGATGCGGCGCACGATGCCCAGATCGTGGCTGATGAACAGCATCGACAGGCCCTCGTCGGCCTTCAGCTCGGCCAGCAGGGCCAGGATCTGGGCCTGGATGGTCACGTCCAGCGCCGTGGTGGGTTCGTCCGCGATCAGCAGGTCGGGACCGTTGGCCAGGGCCATCGCGATCATCACGCGCTGACGCTGACCACCCGACAGCTGGTGCGGATAGTCGGCCAGGCGGGTTTCCGGGTCGCGGATGCCGACGCGGGTCAGCAGTTCGATGATCCGCGCCCGCGCCTTGGCGCCCGACAGCCCCTGGTGCAGCGCCAGGCTTTCCGACAGCTGCTTTTCCAACGTGTGCAGCGGGTTCAGCGAGGTCATCGGCTCTTGGAAGATGAAGCTGATGTCGTTGCCGCGGATGTCGCGCAGGGTGCGGTCCGACGCGCCGACCATCTCGCGGCCCGCGTATTTCACCGACCCCTGGACCTCGGCCGAGGCGCCCAGCAGCTGCACGGTGGACAGCGCCGTGATCGACTTGCCCGACCCGGATTCGCCCACCAGGGCCACGGTCTCACCACGGTCGATGTGAAAGCTGACGCCCTTGACGGCCGCGGTCAGGACACCTTCGGACCGGAACCCGATGCGCAGGTCGCTGACCGCCAGCACGGCATCGCTGGCCGGGGCGGGCGCGGGACGCGCCTGCGGTGCGCCGGGCATCGAGCCGCCATGGCTCTCGGCCACGGCCGCGGGGGCGCCGGGGGCGGGGCGGACGGGCTGATCGCTCATCGGAAGGTCTTTCTGGGGTCGAAGGCGTCGCGGATGCCCTCGAAGATGAACACCAGAAGCGACAGCATGATCGCGAAGGTGAAGAAGGACGTGAAGGCCAGCCAGGGCGCCTGCAGGTTCTGTTTCGCCTGCAGCGCCATCTCTCCCAAGGATGCCGATCCGGCGGGCAGGCCATAACCAAGATAGTCCAGTGCAGCCAGGCCGCTGATCGTGCCGGTGACGACGAAGGGCATCATCGTCAGCGTAGCGACCATCGCGTTGGGCAGGATGTGGCGGAACATGATCTTGCGGTCGCTGACGCCCAGGGCGCGCGCCGCGCGGACATATTCAAAGTTCCGCGCCCGCAGGAATTCCGCCCGCACGACCCCCACCAGCGCGGGCCAGCCGAACAGGATGGTGACGAAGACCAGAAGCCAGAAGCTGCGCCCCAGGATCGCGAACAGGATGATGATGACGTAAAGGCTGGGTGTCGAGGCCCAGATCTCCAGCACGCGCTGGAACACCAGGTCGGTGCGGCCGCCGAAATAGCCCTGGATCGCGCCCGCCGTGATGCCGATGGTCGAGGCCACCACCGTCACGATCAGCGTGAACAGGATCGACGTGCGGAACCCGTAGATCACCCGCGCCAGAACGTCCCGCGCGGTGTCGTCCGTACCCAGCAGGTGGTTGCCGTCGGGCGCGGAGGGCGCGGTGCCCACGTTGTTGATGGTGCGGTAGTGATAGGGGATCGGCGGCCAGATCATCCAGCCCTGTTCGGCCTTGGGCACATCGGTCGAACCCGACCGCACCGCCGCCATGAAGCCCTCCGGCTCGTCCCAGCATTCCTCGCGGCCGCCCGACACGATCAGGCATTGCACCGCCTCGTCGCGATAGATCGCCTCGGTCCCGAAATCGCCGCCGAACGCGGTCTCGGGATAGAAGTTGTAGGCGGGCCAGTACAGTTCGCCCTGATAGCGGACGACGATGGGTTTGTCGTTGGCCACGATCTCGGCGAACATCGCGGTCACGAACAGGACCGCAAAGATCACCAGCGACCAGAAGGCGCGTCCGTTCCGGCGGAAGTTGCGCCAGCGGCGGCGGTTCAGTTCCGACATCGCCATCAGCCCGCCCTCTTCTCAAAGTCGATGCGCGGATCGACAAAGACGTACATCAGGTCCGACAGGATGCCGACCACCAGGCTCATCAGGCCGAAGACATACAGCGTGCCGAAGATCACCGGATAGTCGCGCTGCACCGCCGCCTCGAAGCCCAGGCGCCCCAGCCCGTCCAGCGAGAAGATCGTCTCGATCAGGATGCTTGATCCGAAGAACACGCCCAGGAACATCGCCGGAAAGCCCGCGATCACGATCAGCATCGCGTTCCGGAAGACGTGGCCGTACAGGACGCGGCGTTCGGTCAGCCCCTTGGCCCGCGCGGTCATCACGTACTGCTTGTTGATCTCGTCCAGGAAGCTGTTCTTGGTCAGCAGCGTCAGCGTCGCAAAGCTGCTGATCGTGGCCGCGATCACCGGCAGGGCCGCGTGCCAGGCATAGTCCTTGACCTTGCCCCAGACCGACAGGTCCGCGAAATTGTCCGATGTCAGGCCGCGCAGCGGAAAGATCTGCCAGTAGCTGCCGCCCGCGAACAGCACCATCAGGATGACCGCGAACAGGAAGGCCGGGATCGCATAGGCCATGATGATCACGCCCGACGTCCAGGTGTCGAAGCGCGATCCGTCGCGCACCGCCTTGCGGATGCCCAGCGGGATCGAGATGACATAGGCGATCAGCGTCGACCACAGCCCCAGCGTGATCGAGACCGGCATCTTCTCGACGACCAGGTCCATCACGCTGATCGACCGGAACCAGCTGGTCCCGAAATCGAAGCGGATGTAGTTCCACATCATGGAGAAGAACCGCTCGACCGGGGGCTTGTCGAAGCCGAACTCCTTTTCAAGCTGGGCGATGAATTCGGGGGGCAGGCCGCGCGCACCCTCGTATCCCGCATCGCCGCCCAGCTGTTCGGCGCTGTCGGCCGTGGCGCCGGCCAGGTTGCCCAGCACGTCGCCCTCGCCCCGGACCTGGGCCGCGATCTGTTCGATCGGGCCGCCGGGGACGAACTGCGTCAGGGTAAAGTTCACCACCATGATCCCGATCAGGGTCGGGATGATCAGCAGCAGTCGCCGCAAGATGTAGGCGCCCATCAGCGCATGCCCTTCCCCGTTGGGTCCGTGCCCCTTGGCGGGGCCTTGTCGTTATCTGGGCTTGTCGGCAATCCGCGCCGGGAAATCAAGCGCATCGCCGTCTCAGCGCAGCTGGCCCGCCGCCCGCAGCTCGTCCGCGCGGGTCTGGTCGTACCACCAGAAGTCCGTGACCCCCAGGCCAAGGGCGGGCAGGGTCTCGGGGCGGTCATAGACGTCCCAATAGGCGACCGTGGTCACCGGCTTGTACCATTGCGGGATCCAGAAGCGCAGGCTGCGCAGCGCCCGGTCCAGCGCGCGGATGGCGATGCGGTTCTCGGCGTCCGTCGTGGCGGCGCTGCCGATCTCGATCAGGCGGTCGATGGCGGGGTTGGCCAGGCCCATCGGGTTGAACACGTCGTCGCTGTGCTCGGACCCAAAGGCCTGCGCCGTACCACCGCCGATGCCGTAACCGTTGCCCAGGCTGTCGCGAACGATGTCGAAATCATGGCTGCGGGTGCGGGTGGTCAGTTCCGACGGGTCGACCCGCGACAGGACCGCGTCCACGCCGATCGCACGCAGGTTCTCGACATAGGGGTTCACGATGCGGTCATAGCTCTGGTTGAAGTCCAGGAACTCGACCCGCAGCGTCTGGCCTGCGGCGTTGCGGCGCATGCCGTCCGTGCCGGTCGTCCAGCCCGCCTCGTCCAGCAGCGCCGCCGCGCGGCGCGCATTGCCGCGGTCCAGCTGGCGTTCGCCGCTGACCGGGGCCGAGACCGGATCGTCGGTCAGGATGCCCGGCGGCAGATCGGCCGCGACGGGTTCCAGCAGGGCCAGCTCATCAGGCGTGGGCGGCCCTTCGGCCTGCAGGTCGCTGTTGTCCCAGAAGCTGTCCAGCCGGGTATTCATGCCATAGAACAAAGCCTGGTTCGACCATTCGAAGTTGAACATCAGCCCGATCGCCTCGCGCACGCGGATGTCCTTGAACTTGTCGCGCCGCAGGTTGAAGACCCAGGCATCGCCCGATGCGATCACGCCGTCGGGGATCTCCTCCTTGATGACGGCGCCCGCCGCCACTGCCGGAAAGTCATAGCCGGTCGACCACAGCTGTTCGGACGGCTCGACCCGGAACGTATAGATGCCGGCCTTGAACGCCTCGAAGGCAGCGTCGAAATCGCCGAAATACTCGAACCGCAGGGTGTCGAAATTGTGCCGGCCCTTGTTGATGGGCAGGTCCTTGCCCCAATAGTCCGGGTTGCGCCGCATCGTGATCGACCGCCCGAAATCCGCGCTGTCGAAGACATAGGGGCCGGACCCCAGGAACGGCGTCGTGCTGGTCTGCTGGATGTCACGTGCGTTCTCTTCGAAGTCAGCCCGCGAAAAGACGATCTGCGCGCCCATCTGCCCGATAGCGTCGCGTCGCGGCGCGTCCTCGCGGAATGTGAACTTGATACGGTGCGGGTCCAGAACTTCGGCGCTTTCGACAAGACGCTTGATCGCCTCGCTGAAGGACGGAAAGCCCTTGTCGCGCAGCAACTCGAACGAAAACAGCACGTCATCCGCCGTCAGGGCGCTGCCGTCGCTGAACCGCGCCTCGGGGCGCAGGTTGAAGATGACCCAATCGCGGCTTTTCGGATACTCGATCGTTTCGCAGATCAGGCAATAATCTGAATACGGGTCGTCAAGCACCGGCGCCATCAGACGCTCCAGCATGATGGTGGAGGGCGCGGTTGCGCGACCGCGGAAGGTGAACGGATTGTAGCTGTCAAAGGTGCCGATGCCGTGCTGGGACATCTCGCCGCCCTTGGGCGCGTCCGGGTTCACGTAGGGCAGATGCGGAAAGTCCGCGGGCAGTGCGGGCTCGCCAAAGGTGGCGATGCCATGCGTCTTGATGACCGTCGGATCGCCGGCCGCGTCCTGCGCCCAGGCTGGGACCACGGCGATCCCAAGAAGCAGCGTGGCAAGGCGGGCGGCGTGGCGCATGTCGTCTCTCCGGTCTGGACCAGCGAGAGGCTAGGCCAGCGGGGGGCCGGGCTTCAAGCCGCGATTTCGTGAACGCGGGCCATGAAAAAACCCCGGCGCCGGGCCGGGGTTTTTTGGATGGCGCACGGTCTGGCGGGACCGATCAGGGATTGGTTTCCAGATAGGCGATCAGGTTGGCGCGGGCCTGCGGATCGCGGATGCCCGCAAAGCTCATCGCGGTGCCCGAGACGAAGCCGCGCGGGTTCTCCAGGAACGCCTGCAGGTGGTCGGGATCCCAGGTGGGGTATTCGGCCGCATGTTCGGTCATCGCGCTGGAATAGCTGAACCCGTCGATGCTGGCGGTCGGGCGTCCGACGACGCCGTTCAGGTGAGGGCCGACGCCGTCGCTGCCGTCCAGGGCGTGGCACGACCGGCACTTGGCCCATTCACGCTCGCCCGCGGCCGCATCGGCCGAGGCCATCAGCGCGGCAAAGTCCAGCGGCGCTTCCTCTTCGCCCGCGGGGACGGTTTCCGGGACCGGGATGGTATAGGCCTGCGCAATTTCCTCGTCGCCGTGATGACCGCCGCCATGTCCGACAGTGAACAGGCCGCTGGCCGCCCAATTGGCCAGCATCAAAAACAGCAGCGCGCCAATGAAGGCGCCGGCTGCCTTGGTCAGGGTCATCGTATTGAACATCGCGTGCGGTCCCGCCTTGGTAAGCTCGTCAGGTCGTGCGGTATGTATCCGCTTTCGCTTTCAAGGATCAAGGTATAGTTACCCCGGCACGCTCAAATTTAGAACAGCGGGGGCCCGGCCATGACCACGAATCGCATCGCGTTCCAGGGAGAACCGGGTGCCTACAGCCACGAGGCCTGCCGCAGCGCGCGCCCGGGAATGGAGGCCCTGCCCTGCCGCACCTTCGAAGACGTCATCGAGGCCGTGCGCGCGGGCGACGCCGATCTGGCCATGCTGCCGGTCGAGAATTCGACCTATGGCCGGGTGGCCGACATCCATCACCTGCTGCCCGAATCCGGCCTGCGCATCATCGACGAGGCCTTCGTGCGCGTCCATATCAGCCTGCTGGCCGTGCCCGGAACGACCCTGGATCAGGTCCGCGAGGCGATGAGCCACACCGTCCTGCTGGGCCAGTGCCGCGGGTTCCTGCGCCGGAACGCCATCCACGCGATCACCGGGGCCGACACGGCCGGTTCCGCCAAGGAGGTCGCCGCGCGCGGCAATCCGTCGCTGGCCGCGCTGGCCGCGCCCCTGGCGGGCGAGATCTATGGTCTGGACCGCCTGGCCGACCGGATCGAGGACCGGCAGAACAACACGACGCGGTTCCTGATCATGTCGCGCCAGGCCGACGACAGCCGGCGCGCCGAGCGGATGCTGACCAGCTTTGTCTTCCGGGTCCGCAACATCCCGGCAGCGCTCTACAAGGCGATGGGCGGGTTCGCGACGAACGGCGTGAACATGACCAAGCTGGAAAGCTACATGGTCGACGGCGTGTTCACCGCGACCCAGTTCTATGCCGACATCGAGGGTCACCCCGAAGACGCGAACGTCGCCCGCGCGCTGGACGAGCTGCGCTACTTCACCTCCAGCCTGGACATCCTGGGCGTCTATCCGGCCGATCCGCTGCGCGAGACGCAGCGACAGGCAAGCATGGCGGACTGATCCCGCCTAGCGGGCAAAGTTGCGCATCTGGTGGACGAAATCCTCGATCCGGCGCTGATAGCGGCGATCAAGCTGCGCCTTGCCCAGCTTGGCGGTCTGCAGCATCAGCCGGGCCTTCATATTGCGTGGGCGGACCTCGGTCTCGAAGATCAGGCGCGACTTGACGCGGCTCAGCGCGACGACGGTGGCCACCACCGTCAGATCCAGCGCATCGGAATGACCGGCCATCATCATCTGTTCGGGGCGGTCGAACCGCGTGACGGCCAGCCGCAGCTGCCGCGCCTTGCCCCGCCAGTCGAAACCGATGTTCCAGCCCATGCCGATCCCCGGTTCGTTCGACGGATCGATGCGCGCTACGGTTGCGCCGCGGCCGATCACCATCCGTTCCAGCGCGTCGAAATTCCCGACCACCTCGAACAGGCGTTCCGCGGGAAGGTCGGTGTCGATCCGCGTGGAGAACTTCATCTGAAACGACCCAATGACCCATCCGGGGCGGCCAGGACCGCCGACCCCTCCCTTGGCAGATAATCCGGATCGCGCGGCAGGTTCAACCGGGGGATTACCAAACCGCGATCATGGCACCCGAAAACCGAGGCGCGCCCGAATTCATCGCAACGTTTCGGATTTGTGAAATTCTGTGCCACAATGACCTGATAAAGCGTGCGTTCTTCAATCTTTGGTTGTGTGGTTCGAATTGTATACAGTAAGCATGGTATCGGTATGTCGTCCGTGCCCGGAAAGGACATGACGGCATGCGCAACGCGGCGTCGGGCGATCACATGTTTGACAGGAAGACGATGCAAATGCCCGCAACGGCCGCGGATGATCCGCCCCCGGACGGCATGACGCTGCGCATCCTGGCCACCAGCGACCTGCACATGCACCTGCTGCCTTACGATTACCTGGCGGATCGTCCGTCGGACCGGATCGGGCTGGCGCGCACCGCATCGCTGATCGAGGCGCGGCGGACCGGGCCGCATGCCAGCATCCTCTTGGACAACGGCGATTTTCTGCAGGGCGGTCCGATGGGCGACCTAGTCGCGCGGCGCAGCGGACCCTTCGCCGGCACCCACCCGGCCATCGCGGCGATGAACGCGCTTGGCTATGACGCGGCGGCGTTGGGGAACCACGATTTCAATTTCGGCCTGCCCTTCCTGCGGCGCGCCGTGGCACGGGCGCGCTTTCCGATGCTGGCCGGGAACCTGACCGTGCGCCGCGGCGCCGATTTCGCCGCCACCTGCGTGATCGAGCGTGAGTTGACCGACCCGCAGGGCAACCGCCTGCCGCTGCGCATCGGCGTGATCGGCTTTCTGCCGCCCCAAACGGAGGAGTGGGACCAGGACCTGCGCGCAGTCATGCGCAGCGACGACATCCTGGACTGTGCCCGCCGCCTGGTGCCGCGGCTGCGTGCCCAGGGGGTCGATCTGGTCGTGGCGCTGGCCCACAGCGGCATCGGCGGCCCCGAGCCCCTGCCCCGGATGGAGCATGCCGCCCATGCGCTGGCCGCCCTGCCCGGCATCGACGTGCTGATCGCCGGCCACACGCACGAGGTCTTTCCCGGCCCCCGCTGGCGCGGCCGCCCCGGCATCGACGCCGATCGGGGAACGCTGGCGGGCAAGCCCGCGGTCATGCCCGGCTTTGGCGGATCGCATCTGGGGGTGATCGACCTGCGCTTTGCCCCGCGGGCGGATGGCGGGCTGGCGGTCGACCGCTTTGCCGTGCGCGCCGAATCGGTCACGCCGGCGATGCCGACCGCGGTGCTGGTGGCGCGCCAGGTGGCGACCGCGCACAAGGCCACGCTGCGGCAGCTGTCCACGCGCATCGGCCGCACGGCGCAACCCCTGAACAGCCATTTCGCGGTGATCGGCCATGATTGCGGCCTGCGCCTGGTGAACCTCGCACAGCGCTGGCATGTCCGGCAGCGGCTGGCGGGCACGCCGGATGCGGACCTGCCGGTGCTGTCGGCCTCGGCGCCCTATCGGGCCGGGGGGCGGGGCGGGCCGCAGCATTACACCGACGTCCCGGCGGGCACGCTGAGCCTGCGGCACCTGGCCGACCTCTACTCCTTTCCGAACCGGATCACCGCCATCCGCCTGACGGGCGCGCAGCTGCGGGGATGGCTGGAACGTTCCGCCAGCCTGTTTCACCGCGTCCAACCCGGCACGCGCGACGCGCCGCTGCTGAACCCCGAGTTTCCGGCCTACAACTTCGACGTCATCGACGGGGTCAGCTGGCGGATCGACCTGTCCGCCCCGGCGCGGTTTCACCCCGACGGGCGGCTTGCCGACCCGAATGCCCACCGCATCCGCGACCTGACCTGGCAGACCCGGCCCGTCGCGGACGACCAGGCCTTCGTGCTGGCCACGAACTCGTATCGGCTGGCAAGCTGCGGGCTGTTCAGTCCGCTGGTCTCGTGCAACCGGGTGATCCTGGACCGCGACGCGCTGACCTTGGACGTTCTGCGCCGCTATGTCCGACAGCTGCGGCGGGTCCGCATTCCGGCCCGGCCCAACTGGGCCTTCGCGCCCCAGCCCGGCACCACCGTCCTGTTCGAGACCGCGCCCGCCGCGCTGGACCGTCCCCTGCCCGAACCAGACCGGCTGCAGGGCGTGGGACTGAACGAGGACGGTTTCGCGGTGATGCGCCTGTCGCTGTAAGCCGTGCGCATGGGCTTGCATCCGCCGCGCGACCATCCTATCTGTGCGCCCGAGAGGTTGGCGCGGGCAAGCGCCTCGCCAAATCGGTCAGGTCCGGAAGGAAGCAGCCGTAACGAGTCCCGCATGGGTCGTTGTCCAGCCTCTCACCGTTTTCCCGCATGATCATCCGGTTTTCCTTCACCGCGCGGTCCGTACCGGGGAACAACAGCGCGCCTTTCCGGTTGTCCTGCGTAACAAACAGGAGACCGACATGCTCAAGTTCATCGGCGGCGCCGCCGGCATCATCTTCATCATCGGCCTGCTGGTCGTGATCGGCATCCTGTCGCTGATCTTCTGAGACGCGCCAGACGGCCCGCATGAAAAGACCCCGCCCGGACCACCGGGCGGGGTCTTTTCATGTCCGTGACCGGGCGGATCAGGCGCGCAGGCGGCCGCCCGTTGCCTTTTCGACCTTCTCGACGATCTTGCGGCTGACCGCCTCGATGTCGGCATCGGTCAGGGTCTTGTCGCGCGGCTGCAGGCGCACGGTGATGGCCAGCGACTTCTGGCCGCCCTCCAGCCCCTGGAACTGGTCAAAGACCGACACGCCCGCGATCAGCGCCTTGTCGGCCCCGGCGGCGGCGTTGACCAGGGTCAGCGCCTCGACCCCCGCATCCACGACGAAGGCGAAATCGCGATCGACGGCCTGCAGTTCGGACAGTTCCAGCGCGGGGCGCGTGGGCGTCTTGACCTTGGGGAAGGGCACCGCGGCCAGCTGGATCGTGAAGCCCACGGCCGGCCCCTTGACGTCCATCTGGCGCAGGACCTTGGGGTGGATCTCGCCGAAGGTTGCCAGCACGTTCGGCCCGAGCGCGATGTTGCCCGCACGCCCCGGATGCCACCATCCGTCCAGCTTGCGGTTGATCTGCGCACGCGCAGGCGCGCCGATGGCGTTCAGGATCGCCTCGGCATCGGCCTTGGCGTCATAGAGGTCCACCTTGCGGCGGCTGCCGAAGGGATCGCGCGGCGCGGTCTGGCCGACCAGCAGCCCGCTGATGCGGACCGCCTGCTCGCCCGGCTCTCCGCCCGAAAAGACCGGACCCAGCTCGAACAGCGCCAGATCGGCGAAGCCGCGCGCCTGGTTGCGCGCCGCGGCCTGCAGCAGGCCCGGCAGCAGGTCGGGGCGCAGATGGCTCATCTCGCTGCTGATCGGGTTCTCGACGCGCACCGCATCGTCCCCGCCTCCGAACAGCGCCGCCGACCCCTGGTCGATGAAGCTGTAAGTCACGCATTCGTTGTAGCCCAAAGCCGCCGCCATGCGCCGCGCCGTCTTCTCGCGCACCTGCAGGGGGGTCAGCACGGGCTGCGGCACGCCCGCCTGCGCGCGCGGCAGGGGCTTGCCCTGCAGCTTGGTCAGGCTGGCGATGCGGGCGATCTCCTCGACCAAGTCGGCCTCGCCCAGCACGTCGGGACGCCAGCTGGGGACATGCGCCATCTCACCCTCAAGCCGGAACCCCAGGGCCTCCAGCGTGGCACGCTGATCGGCCTCGTCGATATCCATGCCGACCAGGCGGCTGGTGCGCGCGGGGTCCAGGCGATAGGCGCGACCCGTGTCGGGCAGCGCGCCGGCGGTGACCACCTCGGAGGCCTCGCCGCCGCAGAGGTCCAGCACCATGCGCGTGGCCAGTTCCAGCCCCGGCAGGGTGAAGGCCGGGTCGATGCCGCGCTCGAAGCGATAGCGGGCATCGCTGTTGATCTTCAGCGCGCGGCCGGTGGCGGCGGTGCTGATCGGATCGAAATAGGCGGCCTCGATGAAGACGTCGCGCGTCTCCTCGGACGCTCCCGATGCCGCGCCGCCCATGATGCCCGCGATGCTCTCGATGCCGTTGTCGTCGCAGATCACCACCGCGCCTTCGGGCAGGACATAGGTCTTTTCGTCCAGCGCCACCAGTTCCTCGCCCGCGCGCGCGGCGCGCAGCGTCAGGTCGCCCGCGACCTTGGCCGCGTCGAAGACATGCAGCGGCCGGTTCAGGTCGAAGGTGAAGAAGTTGGTGATGTCCACCAGCGCATTGATCGGACGCAGGCCGATCGCGCGCAGGCGCTTCTGCAGCCAGGCGGGCGACGGGCCGTTCGTCACGCCCCGCACCACGCGGCCGGCAAAAAACGGCGCCTTGGCGGCCACGCCCGCGTCGATGCTCACCCCCACCGGGCAGGGAAAGGCGCCGGGCACCGCATCGACCGTCACGGCCTTCAACGTGCCCAGGCCGCGCGCCGCCAGGTCGCGGGCGACGCCGTGGACGCCCAGGGCGTCGGGGCGGTTCGGCGTGATCTTGATGTGGATCATCGGGTCGATCTTGTCCGGCGCGTTCTGCGCCAGCCAGTCGACGAAGCGCTGACCGACCTCGCCGGACGGCAGCTCGATGATGCCGTCATGCTCTTCGGACAGCTCCAGCTCGCGTTCGCTGGCCATCATGCCGTGGCTTTCGACGCCGCGGATCTTGCCCACGCCAAGCGTCGTGTCGATGCCGGGGACATAATCGCCGGGCTTGGCCAGCACGACCGTGATGCCCGCCCGCGCATTGGGCGCGCCGCAGACGATCTGCTTTTCGCCCTCGTCCGTCATCACCCGGCAGACGCGCAGGCGGTCGGCATCGGGATGCTGTTCGGCATGATCGATCCGCGCCAGGGTAAAGGTCCCCAGCTTGGCGGCAGGGTCCGCGATCTCCTCGACCTCCAGGCCAAGATCGGTCAGCGCTTCGGCGATCTGGTCGATGGTCGCGGTGGTGTCGAGATGCTCCTTGAGCCAGGAGAGGGTGAACTTCATGGCGTCTGCCTTCCGGGTCGGCCCGCGCGGGGACTTTGCCGCCTTGAACCGTGCCGTGCGTCCTGGGTCAAGCCGGATCAGCGGATTTCCCCGAATCCCCGGCCCGTCACCACGCTTGCCGGGCCCTGCGCAGGGTGCAACTGTAGCGCGAAGCAAACCGAAGGTGTCATCATGAGTCTCATGTCCCGTCTTGCCCCCCTGCCCCTCCTGCTGCTGGCAGCCCTGCCTGCGCAGGCGCAGGACGCCCCGGCCCAGCCGCAGTGTTCCGGTCAGCCCGCCACCTGGCTGGGCGACGATCCCGATGCCAGCGACATCACCGTGGCGGGGGCCGCGCTGTCGCGGCAGATGACCACGACCGCCGGCACCAACCCCTATGCGATGTTCCGGGTGACGGGCGACATGCAGCCCCTGCGGCTGGAGGCGATGTCGGACGGCGACCCGTCGATCAGGCTGGAAACCCCCGACGGCGACCTGCTGGCCGAGAATGACGATGCCGTCGGGCTGAATTCGCGGATCGAACAGTCCGTCGGACCGGGCGACTATTGCGTGCGGCTGATCCCCGTCGGGGACCCGGACATGACCGCGACCGTCCAGCTGACGCGTCCCGACATGCCCGCCCTGCTGGTCGATCCCGTGGACACGACCATCGCCGCCTGCACCCCTGAAACGCCTGCCGAGACCCTGGGCCAGGGGCCGCTGAACGCCGCCCTGCCCGTTGAGGCGCAGACGGACGGCACTGTCCGCTATCTGCGATTCGCGCTGGACGGCAGCGTCTCCGTGACCCTGCGCGCGGTCAGCGACGGGCTGGACCCGAACATGATCCTGTTCGACGGGTCGGGCACGCAGATCGCCGCCAACGACGATGCCGACGGGTTGAACGCGCGCCTCGATTTCCCAAGCGGTCTGGCCGGAGGCGACTATTGCCTAGGTGTCGCGCCGATCTCCTCGGGCGAGGGCACGATCACCGTCAGCGTCGAGGCGCTGGACCGCGACAGCTATCTGCGCACCGCCTGGCGCAAGGGCGAGCTGGCACCGCCCACGGATGGCGACTATCCGATGCAGGCCATCGACCTGGCCGCCGACCGCGAGACGGTCGTCCTGCAGGACGGCACCGCGCAATGGCTGACCTTCACCCTGGACCGAGAGACCGCGCTGATTGTCAGCGCCTATGGCGAACTGGTCGGCGTCGATGCCAAGCTGGCGCTGTTTTCGCGGGACGGGGCTGTCGTGGCGCAGGCCGACGACCGGGACGGCAGCGTGGACGCCCGGCTGGGGCCGGTGGTGCTGGAACCCGGAGAGTACCGGATGGCGCTGACGGACGTGAACCGCCCCGACCAGCCGGGCGCGCCGATCCGCCCCGTGGGCCTGGTGTTCGAGCGGTTCGAGCGCGTCGACTGACCCCGGACGCTGTCGATCCCATCGGCCTGGGGCACATTGAGGTGGTTGGGGGTGCTGCCGGATCGCCTCAGGCATCGCGGGGTCACCGACCGCGCGCAGGGTCCGCCGGGTTCTGCGGTGCGGATCTTGCGTGGCGGCGGGGCGTTCCTATCTTTGCAATGCGCCCGGATGGGGCGCGCGACATGGAACAGGAGAGCCTTGCGGATGGATGTGCAGCGCGAATTGCTGATCGAGCAGCGGGTGGCGAACGAGGCGAAATCGCCGCTGATCGCCTATCTGCTGCTGATCTTCCTGTGGGGGTTCGGCGTGCACCGCATGTATCTGGGCCGCTGGATCAGCGGGTTCATCATGCTGGCCATTTGGGGCGTGGGCTGGCTGACGGTGCCGATCCTGATCGGCTGGCCCGCGGTTGGCTTTGTAGTGCTGTGGTGCATCATCGACCTGTTCCTGATCCCCGGAATGGTCCGCGCGGATCGCGAGGACATCCGGCGGCGGCTGCGGTGATGGCGCGCCGTTAACCCGAGGTTGAAGTTTCCGTGATCTGTAGAGGCGGCCCGTGCTAGGGCGGTCAACTATAGACATTCCCTTTTCAGATCCGGAGATTTCGACGTGCCCCTTGATACCCAACAGCGAATCCTTATCGAACAGCGTGTCACGAACGACACCAGGTCGCCCGTGATCGCCTATCTTCTGCTGGTTTTCTTGGGTGGATTCGGGGCGCACCAATTCTATCTGGGCAAGACCGGCACGGCAGTCGCCATGCTGATCCTGTGGGTGCTGGGCTGGATGACGCTGATCCTCGGGGTCGGACTGATCATGCTGGCCGCAGTCGGGATCTGGGCGTTCGTCGATCTGTTCCTGATTCCCGGGATCATCAGGGCCGATCAAGACGCCCTGCGGCAGAGGCTGGCCGTAGAGTTCGGGGGTCATTCCGGACCGCACCCAACCACCTTCCCCGCCTCCGCACCGGGCGTTCCGTTCACCGCCTGACGTCCACTGCGCGCGCCCCTCGATCGCTAGGGCGCGCCGCCTTCAGCGCGACAGCCCGCCGCTGACGCTCGGCACGTCACCTGCTGCGAAGCCATAGTGGCGCAGCCAGCGCAGGTCGCTTTCGAAGAAGGCGCGCAGATCGGGGATGCCGTATTTCAACATCGCGATGCGGTCGATACCCATGCCAAAGGCAAAGCCCTGCCATTGATCCGGGTCGATCCCGCCAGATCGCAGGACATGCGGATGCATCATCCCCGAACCCAGGATTTCCAACCAGGAATTCCCCTCGCCGATCTTGAGCTGGCCGCCTTCCCACGAACACCGGATGTCCACCTCGGCCGAGGGTTCGGTAAAGGGGAAATGCGACGCGCGGAAGCGGAGTTCGACCGACGGCACCTCGAAGAAGGCCCGGCAGAATTCCTCCAGCGTCCATTTCAGATGCGCCATGCTGATGTCGCGGTCGATGGCCACACCCTCGATCTGGTGGAACATCGGCGTGTGCGTCTGGTCCATGTCCATGCGATAGACGCGGCCCGGCGCGATCACGCGGACCGGGGCGCCGTGATCCTGCATGGCGCGGATCTGCACCGGCGACGTGTGGGTGCGCAACACGTGCGGCGGACGGTCGTCGCCCGGGGCGCGGTGCATGAAGAAGGTGTCGTGCTCCTGCCGCGCGGGATGTTCGGGGGCGATGTTCAGGGCGTCGAAATTGTACCAGTCGCTTTCGACCTGCGGCCCTTCGGCGACGGCAAAGCCCATGTCGGCGAAGATCGCGGTGACCTCGTCGGTGACCTGGCTGATCGGGTGGATCGACCCCTGACGGCGCGGGCGGCCCGGCAGGGTCACGTCCAGCCATTCGTCGCGCAGACGCGCGTCCAGCGCCGCATCCTCAAGCGCCAGCTTGCGCGCGCGCAGGGCGGCGTCGATCTCGTCGCGGATCTGGTTCAGCGCCTTGCCGGTGGTCTGGCGCTCTTCGGGGGACATGCGGCCCAGTTCGCGCATCATCAGGCTCAGCTCGCCCTTCTTGCCAAGCGCGGACAGGCGCACGTCCTCGATGGCCTGAGGGTCGGAGGCGGCAGAAATGCGGTCCAGCCATTGCTGGCGCAGGGGGGTCAGATCGTCCATCGCGGGGCCTTTCCTGGTTGCGCCCGCGTTAGCATGGCCGGGCGCGCGGGGTAAAGACCGCGCGCCCGTGCCGCCTTACTTCCAGATGTCGCGGTTCACCCCCGGCGCGATGCCGGGGTGATCGCCGATGCGGAAGGTCGGCTCGTGCCCGGCCTTGCGCTGGCGCAGATAGTCGCGGGTGACGACCGCGACGGTCCCCGACAGCGCGACGATGGCGATCAGGTTGATCGTGGCCATCAGTCCCATGCTGGCATCGGCGAAGTTGAAGACGGTCGTGACCGCCTGCAGCGAGCCCCAGACCACCATGCCCAGTGCCGCCAGCCGCAGGACCATGATGCCCGGCTTGCCCGCGCCCAGATAGACGATGGCGTTCTCGGCATAGGAATAGTTGCCGATGATCGAGGTGAAGGCGAAGAAGAAGATCGCCACCGCCACGAAGATCTGGCCGAAGCCGCCGAAATGGTCGGTCAGCGCGGCCTGGGTCAGGTTCACCCCGGTCAGCTGATCCGAGGGCATGACATCGGCCAGCAGGATCATCACCGCGGTCGCCGTGCAGACCAGGATGGTGTCGATGAAGACGCCCAGGGCCTGCACGAAGCCCTGGCTGGAGGGGTGATGCGGGTTGGGCACGGCCACCGCGGCGATGTTGGGGGCCGAGCCCATGCCGGCCTCGTTCGAGAAGAGGCCGCGCTTGACCCCGTTCAGCATGGCCGCCGCGACGCCGCCCGCGACCCCGCCCACGGTCTCTTGCAGGCCGAAGGCCGAACGCACGATGCCGCCCAGGATGCCCGGCACCTCGGTGATGTTCATCACCAGAATGACGACCGCCGCCAGCAGGTAGAGACCCGCCATGATCGGCACGATGAACTGGGCCGCCCGCGCGATCTGGGGAATGCCGCCGAAGATGATGATGCCCGACAGGATCGCCACGCCGATGCCGACCATGCCCGCGCCGATGCCGAAGGCGCCCTCGACCGCCTGCGCGATCGAGTTGGCCTGGACCGCGTTGAACACCAAGCCAAAGGCGATGATCAGCGCGACCGCGAACAGCGCGGCCAGCCAGGGCAGGCCCAGGCCGCGGGCGATGTATTGCGCCGGTCCGCCGCGATACATCCCGTCCGACCCGTGCACCTTGTAAAGCTGCGCCAGCGTCGATTCCGCATAGGCCGTGGCCATGCCGACCAGCGCCACCATCCACATCCAGAAGATCGCGCCCGGCCCGCCCAGCGTCAGCGCCACAGCGACCCCCGCGATGTTGCCGGTGCCCACGCGGCTGGCCAGCGACACCGACAGTGCCTGGAACGGGGTGATGCCGTCCTTGTCCGTCTCTCCCGATCCGCGCACGCAGCGCCACATCTCGGCGAAGTGGACGAACTGCAGGAAGCCCAGGCGCAGGGTGAAGTAGATGCCCACGGCCAGCAGGCCGTAGATCAGCACATAGCCCCAGAAGATGGTGTTGAGAAAATCGATGATGGCGGTCATGGCGTTCTCCGCTGCCTTTTCAAGGGGCAGTCTGTAACAGCCATGTGAGCAATCGCAAGCTGCTTAGTCGCGGGGCGTCACGGTCAGCCAGACCCCGCCTTCGGGGCGCAGCGTCAGGATCATGCGCGGCTGCGGCTCTCGCCCAGGCACGCGGGCAAAGCGGAACCGCGCCAGCAGCGTCGACAGGATGATCACCGCCTCCTGCAGGGCAAAGCTGGCGCCGATGCAGATGCGCGGCCCCGCGCCGAAGGGCAGGAACGCATAGCGGTCGGGCGCGGTCAGAAAGCGGTCGGGGTCGAAGGCGTCGGGCCGGTCCCACAGCAGGTGATGCCGGTGCAGCGCATAGATCGGCATCATGACCGTATCGCCGGGATTGATCTGGCGTCCGCACAGCGTGTCGCGGGCTTGGGCGGTGCGCGACAGGAAGGCCGCGGGCGGGTACAGGCGCAACGTCTCGTTCACGATGCGCATGGTCAGGGGAAGCGCGCCCAGATCGGCGGCGGTGGCGGCGCGGTCGCCCAAGGCACGGCGCGCCTCCTCGGCGGCGGCCTCCTGGATGTCGGGGGCGAAGGCCATCAGGTACAGCGCCCAGGCCAGCGTCAGGGCGGTCGTCTCGTGCCCCGCCACGATGAAGGTCAGCAGGTTGTCGCGCAGCTCGTCGCGGGTCATCGTGCGCCCGGTCTCGGGGTCCTGCGCGACCAGCAGCAGGTCCAGCAGGTCGGGCGGCCCGTGCTTTTCGGCGGCCTGCGCACGGGCGGCGATGGACTGGTCGGCGATGGCCTTCATCCGCTTCAGCCCCGGACCGGAAAACAGCCGCCCCGGCCGCGGCAGCCAGGCGGGCAGGCCCAGCACGTCCATCAGCGACAGTTTGGCCGTCTGCGCGATATAGGCGTCGATCGACTGATGCACCGCATCGCGGTCGAACATCCCGTCGCCGGAAAAGGTCACATCGGAAATCACGTCGAAGGTGGCGGCCACCGTCTCCTCGAACAGATCGACCGGACCGCGCGCGCCCGCCAGACGGCGGCAGGACGCCTCGGCGGCGGCGGTCATCACGGGGCCAAGCGCCTCGACATGGCGTTGTGCAAAGGCCGGGGCGGCGGCGCGGCGCTGCCAGCGCCAATGCGCACCCTCGGCCACGAACAGGCTGTCACCGATGGCCGGGTTCAGGATCAGCTTGGTCGTAACCGATTTCTGATAGTCGTCCAGCTTCTCCTTGAGGATCCGGCGCAGGGCGGTCGGGTCCATCACCATGTGCCAACTGACGCCGGTCTTGCCCGACACGATGGGCTGGCGCGTGGCGATGGCGGGGATCAGTTCCAGCACGTTGCGGCGCGCGGTCATGGCCGTGCCCCACAGGCCAAGGGGGACGGTCGCCAACGGCACCTTGGCGGGATCGGCTTGGGGCAGGTCGAACATGGCGGCGGCCTCTGGCTGGGGCTGTCCTACAAAGCTGGGGCCGCGGGGGCTGCGGGTCAACCGTTGGACAGCGGCCCAGATGTCGCGGGCAGCAGGGCCGCGGCCGCCGCCGCCTGCACCGCGCGCGTCAGCCCGGACAGCCGATCCGCAGCCAGCCGCCCGATCTGCCAGTACAGCGACACATCCAGCGGCGTGCCCGGCACCATCTGCACCAGCCGACCCGAGGCAAGATCATCGGCGACCAGCATCTCCGGGTTTAGCCCCCAGCCCAGCCCCGCGCGGCACGCATCCACGAAACCCTGGGTCGAGGCCAGGCCATGCGCGGGCAGCACCGGCGATTGCCCCGTGACCTGCCGGACCCAAGCCAGCTGAAGCCCGTCCTTGCGATCAAAGGCCAGCGCCGGCGCACGGGCCAGCGCCGCCGCCGTCACCCCGTCAGGGAAATGCCGCCGCATGAAATCGGGGCTGGCCGTCGCGTGATAGCGCAGCCGCCCAAGGGGCCGCACCGCGCAGCCCTGCACCGGGCTGTCCAGCGACGTCACGGCGGCCAGCACCCTGCCCTGCCGCAGCCCGTCGGCGGTGTGCTGTTCGTCGTCGATGGCGATCTGGAACAGGTGCCCGCTGTCGCGCGCGTGGGCGGCCAGGGCGGGCATCAGCCAGGTGCCCAAGCTGTCGGCATTCGTCGCGATCGTCACCGTGACCCGCGCGACATCCCCGTCGGCCATCCCCGGCAGGTGCTGCGCCAAGGTCTGTTCCAGCATGCCCACATGGTCCATGTGGCGGCACAGGCGGGCTCCGGCTTCGGTCGCGGTACAGGGCTGTCCGCGACGGATCAGGACGGTGCCCAACCGCTCCTCCAGATTTCGGACCCGCTGCGAGATCGCCGAAGGCGTCACCCCAAGAGCCCGCGCCGCGGCCTCGAAGCTGCCGGTCCGCACGATCGTCGCAACGGCACGGGCAGCGGCATAATCCAGCATCAGTTTTCCTTACCCGGCATTAGCAGCATGAGTTTGTCTAATCCGGCAGGGGCGGCTAGAGCAACCGCGACCCCATGACCGGAGACGTCCCATGAGCCCTGCGATCTTTCTGACCGGCCTGATGACGGGCCTCAGCCTGATCGTGGCGATCGGTGCGCAGAACGCCTTCGTGCTGCGCCAGGGCCTGCGCGGGGATCATGTGCTGGCGGTCTGCCTGACCTGCGCGCTGTCGGATGCGGTGCTGATCGTGCTAGGCGTCACCAGCTTTGGCCGCATCGCCCAGCTGCTGCCCTGGATCGACCCGGTGATGCGCGTGGCGGGGGCGGCGTTCCTGATCTGGTACGGGGCGCGCAGCCTGCGCGCGGCGATCAGCGCGACCGGGGCGCTGGAGGCAGGCGGCGGGCGCGGACCGGGCGGGCTGCGGCGAACGGTGCTGGCCTGCCTGGCGCTGACATGGCTGAACCCGCATGTCTATCTGGACACGGTCGTGTTGCTGGGCACGATCTCGACCCGGTTCACAGAGGACCGCGACGCGTTCGCGGCGGGCGCGGTGACCGGGTCGTTCCTGTTCTTCTTCGCCCTGGGCTATGGCGCCGCTTGGCTGCGGCCGGTCTTTGCCAACCCCACCGCCTGGCGCATCCTGGAGGCGGTGATCGCCGTCGTCATGTGGTCCATCGCCGCCAAGCTGCTGCTGAGGTGACGCACCACATGAAAAAGGCCCCGCAATCGCGGGGCCTTTCCAGACAATGGGTGACGATCAGATGTCGTCGCCCAGCTTGCCCTTGACGGTGCCCGACACGTTCTGTGCGGTCCCCTTGGCCTGCTGGGCCTTGCCTTCGGCTTCCAGACGCTCGTTGTCGGTCATCTTGCCGATGCCCTCCTTGACGTTGCCTGCCAGCTTGTTCCCTGCGGCTTTCGCCTTGTCGGTCATCTCGCCCATGGGGATCTCCTTGATGGGTGTGTCTCTGTGGGGAATGAACGCCCGACACGCATGCGGGTTCCGCGCATGACAAAGGCCCGCCCCCGGATCGGGAACGGGCCTTTGCGGCAATCCTGAGACCGCGATCAGGCGGCGGCTTTGGCCTGTGCCACGATCGCGCCGAACGCATCGGGTTCGTTCACGGCCAGGTCGGCCAGGACCTTGCGGTCAACCTCGATGCCGGCTTTCGACAGCAGGTTGATGAAGCGCGAATAGGTCATCTCGGCATCGACGGCGCGGACGGCGGCGTTGATCCGCTGGATCCACAGCGCGCGGAAGTTGCGCTTGCGGTTCTTGCGGTCGCGGGTCGCGTACTGGTTGGCCTTGTCGACGGCCTGGGTGGCGGTGCGGAAGTTGCGCGAGCGCGCGCCATAGTAGCCCTTGGCTTGATCAAGGACTTTCTTGTGACGGGCGTGGGTCACCTTGCCGGATTTAACGCGGGACATGTGTGGTTCTCCTGATCAGCGAGCGTAGGGCATGTATTTCTTGACGATCTTGGCATCCGCATCCGACAGGATGGTGGTGCCGCGCGCGTCGCGAATGAACTTGGTCGTGCGCTTGATCATGCCGTGGCGCTTGCCGGCCTGACCTGCCTTGACCTTGCCCGAGGCCGTCATCGAGAACCGCTTCTTGGCAGCGGATTTGGTCTTCATCTTCGGCATTTTCATCTCCTTCATCAGAGTGAACGCGCGGCTCGGCAATGCCATGTCGGCCGGCCGCACGGGAACGGAAGCGTCGCCTTACACAGGCGCGCGGGAATGCGCAAGGGGTCAGGACGCGGGCGCGCCGCCAGTGACCGTGTCCAGCGCGGCCGGGATGTCGGCCGGGCTGAAGGGTTCGGGATCCATCCAGGCACCCGCGAACAGCAGCACGATCCCGCCCAGAAGCGCCAGGATCGCCGCGCGCGGCGGCTGCGTCTGCAGCAGCTGGACCACCGCCAGCACCACGGACAGAAGGCACAGGGCAACCCCTGCCAGCAAAAGAAGATCGGACATCACCACCCCCCGGGTTTCAAGGCCCCAGCGTTATTCCGGGTCGGTGGCGAAGATCAAGCGGTCATCGCAGGGGGCGATGCGCAGGATGTTCGTCGTGCCCGGCACGTTGAAGGGCACGCCCGCCATCACCACGACCTGCCGCGTCTCATCCGCAAAGCCGTATTCGCGGGCGGCGCGGGTGCCGATGATCACGGCCTCCTTGAAGCGCGACATGCGCGGGGTCGTCACGCAATGCGTCCCCCAGGTCAGCACCATGCGGCGCGTGACCGTCAGGATCGGCGACAGCGCCAGGATCGGCACGCGGGGCCGTTCCCGGGCGATCAGGCTGATCGTCTTGCCCGACTGGCTGAAGGCGCAGATGGCGGCCACGTCGGTTGTCTCTGCGATCTCGCGCGCGGCGGTCACGATGGCGTCGGGGACCGACGACAGGCTGGCCTTGCGCGCCGCCTCGATGATCGAGCGATAGTTCGGGTCGGCCTCGACCGACCGGGCGACGTTGTCCATCGTGCGCACCGCCTCGACCGGGAAGCTGCCGGCGGCGCTCTCGGCGGACAGCATGACGGCGTCGGTGCCTTCATAGATGGCGTTGGCGACGTCGCTGACCTCGGCGCGGGTTGGCATCGGGCTGTCGATCATCGATTCCAGCATCTGCGTGGCCACGATCACCGGCTTGGCGGCGCTGCGGCACAGGCGGACCAGACGCTTCTGGATCGGCGGCACCGAATGGACCGGCAGCTCGACGCCCAGGTCGCCGCGCGCGACCATGATCCCGTCGGACGCCTGCAGGATCTCGTCAAAGGCGCGCACGGCCGCGGGCTTCTCGATCTTCGACAGGATCGCGGCGCGACCCTTGGCCAGGGTCTTGGCCTCCTCGACGTCCTCGGCGCGCTGAACAAAGGACAGGGCCAGCCAGTCCACGCCCAACTCGCAGGCGAATTCCAGGTCGGCGCGGTCCTTGTCCGACAGCGCGGCCAGCGGCAGAACCACGTCCGGGACGTTCACGCCCTTGCGGTCGCTGATCGCGCCAGCGACCGTGACCACGCAATCGGCGAAATCGGGGCCGCATTTCTGCACCGTCAGGCGGATCTTGCCGTCGTTGACCAGCAGTTCCGACCCCTCGATCAGGGCCGCGAAGATCTCGGGGTGCGGCAACGAGACGCGGGTCGCATCGCCCAGATCGGGCGACAGGTCAAAGCGGAAATGATCGCCCACG
Source organism: Paracoccus haeundaensis (assembly GCF_006239215.1). Classification (NCBI taxonomy): domain Bacteria; kingdom Pseudomonadati; phylum Pseudomonadota; class Alphaproteobacteria; order Rhodobacterales; family Paracoccaceae; genus Paracoccus; species Paracoccus haeundaensis. The sequence goes on along the minus strand of NZ_VDDC01000021.1, from coordinate 25,555 downwards.
GCCAGTTCATGCGGCCCGGCGGCAAAGGGACCCACGCGCAGCTTGGGGCCCTGCAGGTCGGCCAGGATGGCGATGGGACGGCCCGTCTCGGCCTCGATCTCGCGGATCGTGTCGTGGCGTGCCCGGTGATCGTCATGGCTGCCATGGCTCATGTTCAGGCGGAACACGTCGGCCCCGGCATCGAACAGGGCGCGGATCATCTCTTTCGACGATGATGCCGGTCCCAGGGTTGCCACGATCTTCACGTTGCGATGTCGTCTCATCATCCCGCCCTTGTCTCAGGTTTAGCGCTATCTATGCCGCAAATGCCGATGGTCGGCAACTGGCGTCTGTCCGCCATCCGTCGTAGACAGCCTGCATCATGACCGATGACACGACAGCGACGCCCTTCCGCATCCTGGGTCAGGACCGCCCCTCGCGGTGGCTGATCACCTGCGATCACGCCACGAACCGCGTGCCCGATTGGGTCGGCGGCGGCACCCTGGGCATCGCGCCCGCCGACATGGCCCGCCACATCGCCTATGACGTCGGCGCGGCCGGGTTGACCGAACGGCTGGCCGAACGGCTGGACGCGCCGGCGATCCTGTCCGATTTCTCGCGCCTGGTGATCGACCCGAACCGCGGAGAGGACGACCCCACCCTGCTGATGCGGCTCTATGACGGGACGGTGATCCCGACGAACCGCCTGGCGGACGCGGCCGAACGCCAGCGCCGGCTGGACCGGCTGCACCGCCCCTATCATGCCGCGCTGGCCCGGGTCGCGGCGCTGCACCAGGACCGCTGCATCTGCGCGGTCCACAGCTTCACGCCGCAGCTGCGTGGGCGCCCGCCCCGGCCGTGGCAGGTGGGCATCCTCTATTCCCATGCCGATCCGCGCCTTGGCCCCGCGATGGTCGCCGCCTGCCGCGATCAGGGCTGGATCACCGGAGAGAACCAGCCCTATGACGGGCATCTGGACGGCGACAGCGTCGATCGCCACGCCTTGCGCCACGGCCGCCCGAACATGCTGATCGAGGTCCGCAACGACCTGATCGCAACCCCCGAAGGCCAGCAGATCTGGGCCGACAGGCTGGCGCCGGTGATCACGAAGGTGCTGGCCGACAGCGGGTTGTGACGCCGCCGGGGGGTGCGGGGGGCTGGCCCCCCGCCGTCGCGGGACGCAACTCAGACCCCGGTCTTCAGGCTCTCTTCCAGATAGATCTCGCGCAGGCGCGTGGCCACCGGGCCGACCGTGCCCGCCCCCACACGCGCCCCGTCGATCGACACGACCGGCATGACGAAGGCCGAGGCCGAGGTGATGAAGGCCTCGTCCGCCTCCTGCGCCTCGGCGATGGTGAAGGCGCGCTCCTCGACTTGCATCTGCGCCTCGCGGGCAAAGCGCAGCACCGCCGCGCGGGTGATCCCGTGCAGGATGTCGTGGCTCAGCTCCCGCGTCACGATCGTGTTGCCCTTGACGATATAGGCGTTGTTCGAGGTCCCCTCGGTCACGCGCCCGTCCTCGACCATCCAGGCATCGTCCGCACCACGCGCCTTGGCCTCCATCTTGGCCATCGACGGGTACAGCAGCTGCACCGTCTTGATGTCGCGCCGACCCCAGCGCAGGTCATCGACGCTGACGACGCTCCACCCGGTCTTGGCCGCGGGGGCGTCGGCCAGGCCGGGCTTCGATTGCGTGAACATCACCACCGTCGGCACCGTATCCGCGGACGGATAGGCGAAATCGCGGTCGCCCGGATTGCCGCGGGTCACCTGCAGATAGACCAGCCCGTCGGTGATGTCGTTCCGCGCCACAAGGTCGCGATGCGCGGCCAGATACGCGTCGTCCGACAGCGGATTGGCGATGGCCAGTTCCGACAGCGACCGCTTCAGCCGCACCATGTGCCCCTCGAAATCGATCAGCTTGCCGCCCAACACGCTGACCACCTCATAGACGCCGTCGGCCATCAGGAACCCCCTGTCAAAGACCGACACCATCGCCTGATCCTCGGGGAGATAATCGCCATTCACATAGACCGTCCGCGTCATCGCTGCCTCCGTGCCGTCGCGTGTTCGGGCCCGGTCCTGCGCCCAAAGCCCCGCTGCGTCAAGAACCGCGCCCGATGCCGCATTGCGGAAATAGGGCTTGCTGCAACCGCAGCGCAACATTATTACCGACGGCAGGCCCGAATCTTGTCGAACAGGACCCTGCCATGAGCTTTCGCCAACAGCCCCTGCCCCCCGCGCGCTTGAACCGCTGTCAGCTGTTCGGCCCCGGATCGCGCCCCGCGCTGTTCGCCAAGATGGCCGCCTCTGCCGCCGACGTGATCAACCTGGACCTGGAGGATTCGGTCGCGCCCGCCGACAAGGACCAGGCCCGCGCCAACATCATCGCGGCGATCAACGACGTCGACTGGGGCACCAAGACGCTGTCGGTGCGCATCAACGGGCTGGACACGCCCTTCTGGTACCGCGACGTGGTCGATCTTCTGGAACAGGCTGGTGATCGGCTGGACCAGATCATGATCCCCAAGGCGGGATGCGCGGCCGACATCTATGCCGTCGATGCGCTGGTCACCGCCATCGAACGCGCAAAGGGCCGCACCAAGCCGATCGCCTTCGAGGTCATCATCGAATCCGCCGCCGGCATCTGCCATGTCGAGGAGATCGCGGCCGCGTCCCCGCGCCTGCAGGCGATCAGCCTAGGGGCTGCCGATTTCGCCGCGTCCATGGGCATGGCCACCACCGGCATCGGCGGCACGCAGGAGAATTACTACATGATCCGGGACGGCCAGAAATACTGGCCCGATCCGTGGCACTGGGCCCAGACCGCCATCGTCGCGGCGTGCCGCACGCACGGGCTGCTGCCTGTGGACGGCCCCTTCGGCGACTTCAGCGACCCCGAGGGGTTCCGCGCCCAAGCCTTGCGCAGCGCCACATTGGGCATGGTCGGCAAATGGGCCATCCATCCCAGCCAGATCGCGCTGGCCAACGAGGTGTTCTCGCCCAGCGAGGCCGCCGTCACCGAGGCGCGCGAGATCCTGGCCGCGATGGAGAAGGCCAAGGCCGAAGGCGCCGGCGCCACCGTCTACAAGGGCCGCTTGGTCGACATCGCGTCGATCAAGCAGGCCGAGGTGACCCTGCGCCAGTCCGACCTGATCGGCGCCTGAAGACCCCCCGCGGGCCGGACCAGTGGAGGGGGACGGCCCGCACCACGAGGGAGGAGAGGCCCCGCGAGCGATCGCGGGGCCTTATCGCATGACCGCGGGTGAGGCCTGCCGATGGCCGGACCATGGACGGTCCCGGCCACCGCAGCCATCGCGGTCAGCCGCCCTGGACCTTGCTTCCCCTCGAACTCCAGCAGTACCGCCCGCCGCGCATCCCGGTATGTCCGAAGGGTGACGCGACGCGCGCCGTCAACCGGCGCGCCGGCGCGGGCGTCGCCTTAGCAGGCGTTACCGCGTGGCGGCGGAAGCGCAAGCGCAGCGCGGTTCCTCATTCGCACGCATTGCTGTTTATAAAGCCATCCGACCGATGCAGGTCCAAAGTCGGCTTACCAAGGACAAAATGACCCTCTGGGTTACTCCCACCGATCAAACGCCGGAACAGTTCCAGTCACCCGACGGCCCGCCGTCGGTCACTCTGCAATATCGAGCACCGCCCTCTGCGGTCTGTCGTCCAACATTGAATCTTGCACCGCCCGTTGCCGTGCATTCGAGCGGGCTCCAAGCCTCCAGCTCCGCCTCGATGGTTTACGACATCGGGCCATAGGATACATTGACCACATGCGCCGGCCCGCCGGTCAGGCCGACTGATCGATCCCGCGGATGGCATACCCGGACGGCTTGACAGCCAGAATGGCTGCAAGCTGTATCATGCAGTGCCCCCCGGACAATTGCCGCGCAAGCCCATGACGACGTGCAGACGCGGGATTACATTGCAGGGAGACCCTACGCCGCTGCCCCGCAGCCAAGATGATCGGCGATCACGCGCGCCGCAGCTTCCTGAACGCGGCCGAGGCGCCCCAGCCGGCGATCACCGCCACCGCCAGCGACATCAGGCCATAGAGCAACGGCTGGTCGAAGGCCAAACGGTACAGCCAGCGTTCCAGACCCACCTTGCGCACCTCGATCGCGGCGCCATAGGCGTCGATCACCGCGCCCTCGCGCAGCAGGAAGATGCGGGCGCGGTAATCGCCCTCGATCAGGTTGGCGGGCAGGCGGATGTCTGTGCGGAACAGCGTGTCCTCGACCAGGGTCACGGCCCCCTCCTCCATCCGGTAATGGCCGTTCTGCTGGCGCAGGCGCAGCAGGGCCTGGGTATAGGGCAGCGTATCCTCGACCTCGGGGGCGCCGGCAAAGGCGCGCAGCACCAGCGGCAGCGAGATGCGATAGCGGTTGTCCCAGTCCGGCGCCAGGATGTCGTCCAGGGGCCGCGTCGTCGCCACCGCATAGAAGCTGGGCGCGGCCCCCACATCGACGCGTTCGGTATTGACCCAGATGCCGAAACGGCGGGCCTTCTGCCAGATGGTCAGCGGTTCGGATGGAGCCTCGATCGTCACGATCACGTCCAGGGGGCCGTCGGGAATCGGCGTCTCGCGCCGCACGGCGCCATAGATCAGGATGTCGCTGCCGTCGAAGCTGGTCGTGATCGCCACGGCGCTGTTCGACAGGCCCGCCACCACCTGCTCCCCCCCCTGGTCGGCGGGGGCGACCGGATCACCCCGCGGCGATCCCGGATCGGGGAACAGCGGCCAGACCTGGGGGGCGTCCACCGGGGGGATCAGGCCCGCATCCGGGTCGGCGGGCATGGTCGATCCCGCCCCCTGCGCCATCAGCGCGCCCGGCAGCAGCGCCAGCATCATCGCCAGGACGACCCCCCGCATCATTGCCCCCGCGTGGTAATGACGAACAGGTCGTCAGGTGTCAGGAACAGGTCCAGCGCCAGCTTGCCGCAGACCGCCAGCACCAGAAGCGCCAGCAGGATGCGCAGCTGTTCGGCCCGCAGGCGCGCGCCCAGCGTGGTGCCGATCTGCGCGCCGATGACACCGCCCACGATCAGCAGCACCGCCAGCATCACATCGACCGTGTTGTAGCTGACCGCGTGCATCAGCGTGGTGAAGGCGGTCACGAAGGTGATCTGGAACAGCGACGTTCCCACCACGACCTTGGTGGGCATGCCCAGCAGATAGATCATCGCGGGCACCATGATGAAGCCGCCGCCGACGCCCATGATCGCGGCAAGAACCCCCACCGCGACCCCGACCAGAAGGGGCGGAATGACGCTGATATAGAGGCCCGAGGCACGGAACTTGACCTTCAGCGGCCAGCGGTGGACCCACATGTGCTGGTGCAGGCGCCGCCGCCCCGTGGGATGGCGCGCACGCAACAAGGCCCGCAAGCTCTCCTGCAGCATCATCGCGCCGATCAGGCCCAGGAAGACGACATAGCACAGCTGGACGACCAGCTCGACCTGGCCCAGCTGCTGCAGGATGTTGAAGACCACGACCCCCAGGCCCGATCCGACCATGCCGCCGGCCAGCAGGACGCCCCCCATGCGGAAATCGACGGTCTTGCGCTTCATGTGCGCCAGCACGCCCGACACCGACGATGCGACCACCTGGTTCGCGCCGGTCGCCACCGCGATGGCGGGCGGGATGCCGATGAAGAACAGCAGGGGCGTGATCAGGAAGCCGCCACCGACGCCGAACAGGCCGGACATGACGCCCACCAGCCCGCCCAACCCCATCAGGGTGAAGGCGTTGACCGAGACTTCGGCGATGGGAAGAAAGATCTGCATCGCATCCCGGCCCGTTGCGCACCGTCCCACGATGCAACGCGGCGCGCCCGACGTCAAACCGCTTCCGCCCTGCGGCGCAGGAACGGGTTGAAGCAGAAAGCCGCCCCCGCTAAGCAGATCGGGTCACATCCGCGTGCGCAGGGGCGCGGTCAGCCGGAACAGGGGACAGGATGCGCATTCTCATCACCAATGACGACGGGATCAACGCCCCGGGCCTGGAGGTGCTGCACCAGATCGCCACCGAACTGGCCGGCCCGCATGGCGAGGTCTGGACCGTCGCGCCCGCGTTCGAGCAGTCGGGCGTGGGTCATTGCATCAGCTATACCCACCCCACCATGGTCGCCCGCCTGGCCGAACGCCGCTATGCCGCCGAGGGCAGCCCCGCCGACTGCGTGCTGGCGGCCCTGGGCGACATCGTGGGCGCGGCACCCGACCTGGTGCTGTCGGGCGTCAATCGCGGCAACAATGCCGGAGAGAATGCCATGTATTCGGGCACCATCGGCGGCGCGATGGAAGCCGCGCTGCAGGGCCTGCCCGCGATCGCGCTGTCGCAGTACCTGGGCCCGCGCACCGCGGACCTTGCCGACCCCTTCGAAGGCGCGCGCACGCATGGCGCCGCGGTGATCCGCCGCCTTCTGGATCATGGCGACTGGTCGACGGATGCCGACTTCCGCCTGTTCTACAACGTGAACTTTCCGCCGGTCCCGGCCGCGGAGGTAAGGGGCCTACGCGTCGCACCCCAGGGCCAGCGCCAGGGATCGCGCTTTGCCGCCCAGCCCTACAGCGCGCCGAACGGGCGCCGGTTCATGTGGATCGCGGGCGGGTCGCAGCAGGCGCCGGCGCGCGACGGGACCGATGTGGCCGCCAACATGGAGGGGTTCGTCTCGGTCACGCCGATGCGGGCGGACCTGACCTGCCATGCGTCGCTGGACCGACTGGCGGCGGCGCTGGACGATCCGCTGGTACGGGCCGCCGAATGAGCGACGAGGACGACGACGCGGAACGCAAGATGCGGTTCGTCTTTCAGCTGCGGTCCCGCGGGGTGACCGATCCGCGGGTCATGGCCGCGATGGAGGGGATCGACCGCGGCCTGTTCGTGCGCGGCCAGTTCGCCGACCGCGCCTATGAGGACACCCCCCTGCCCATCCCCTGCGGCCAGACGATCAGCCAGCCCTCGGTCGTCGGCCTGATGACCCAGGCCCTGGACGTCGGTCCCCGGGACACCGTGCTGGAGGTCGGCACCGGTTCGGGATACCAGGCCGCGGTCCTGTCGGGACTGTGCCGGCGCGTCTACACCGTCGACCGCCACCGCCGCCTGGTCCATGAGGCCGAGGCGATCTTTCGCGAACTGGGCCTCTACAACATCATCGCGCAGGTGGCCGACGGATCGCGGGGCCTGCCCGACCAGGCCCCCTTCGACCGCATACTTGTGACCGCCGCGGCCGAGGATCCGCCCGGGCCCCTGTTGGCACAGCTGAAGATCGGCGGTATCATGGTGGTGCCTGTCGGACAGTCGGACGCGGTCCAGACCCTGATCCGCGTGACGCGGACCCAAGAGGGTTTCGATTACGACGAGTTGCGGCAGGTGCGGTTCGTTCCGCTGGTCGAGGGGTTGGGCCAGACATGACCCCCGGCCACCACCAGGCAGGCCGAGGACAGGACCATGACAAGACGTGATATTCGGACCGGCTGCGCCATGCTGGCCGTGCTGGCGCTGACGGCCTGCGGGTCGGATGGCAGTTTCGACCCCGACCTGCGCGGGCTGATCGGGGGCATGGACACCGCCCCCGCGGCCGCAGCCGCGGCACCCCGTCCGGCGCCCGACGCGCGCGGCGTCATCAGCTTTTCCAGCGGCCAGGTCGCGGTCGCGCAGGTGGGCGACACGCCCGCATCGATCGCCGCCCGGCTTGGGCTGGATGCGGCGGCTTTGGCCGCCCATAACGCCCTGCCCGCCGACGCGCCCCTGCTGGCGGGTGCGGTCCTGGTCCTGCCGACGCAGGTCGCTGCCGGTGCGCCCGCGGGGGCCGCGACCGGTGGCGGCACGACGATCGTGACCGACCCCTTTGCCGGCAGCGCCCCGGCCAGCCCCACGGCGCGACGCGCCGCCCCGGCCCCTGCCGCCGCTGCAAATCCGGGCGAACATGTCGTCGCCGCCGGAGAGACGGCCTGGGCCATTGCGCGTCGCTATGACGTCAGCGTCCAGGATCTGGCAAGCTGGAACGGCCTGCCGGCCGACATGAGCCTGCGGACCGGCCAGCGTCTTCTGGTGCCGCAGCCCGGCCAGAAACCCGACAGGCTGGCCACGACCGCCCCCGGCGCGGGCAGCCCGACCCCGACCCCGCCATCGGCCACGCGTCCCCTGCCCGCCGAGGAGACGCCACCCGCGGGCGCCCCCGCCCCCGACACACCGCAGACCGACCTGGGATCCACGCGGACCGCGGCATCGGGCGGCGGCCAGTTCCGCATGCCGGTCCAGGGGTCGATCATCCGGGTCTATGAAAAGGGCCAGAACGACGGGATCGACATCGCGGCATCGGGCGGCACGGCTGTCACCGCGGCTGGCAGCGGCCAAGTGGCCGCGATCACCCGCGACAGCGCGGGCACGCCGATCATCGTGGTCCGCCACGAGGGCGATCTGATGAGCGTCTATACCAACCTGGGCGACGTCGCCGTCGCCAAGGGCGACAGCGTCAGCGCGGGACAATCCCTGGGCCAGGCGGGCGACGCGGGCTTCGTCCATTTCGAGATCCGCCGGGGGTTCGAAAGCGTCGACCCCGAGCGGTACCTGAACTGATTCCCGGACGGGGATCAGAGATGCGTCAGCCGTTCATCCAGCGCCGTCGCGATCTCGCGTCGCACCACGGCACGCAGGTTGCCCGAAAAGCGGGCGCCCATCTCTCCCTCCAGCTCCTCGCGGATCATCTCCTGCAGGTGGGCGCGCATGGTCTTGTCGTCCATCATCTGCGCGACGGTCTGGGCAACGATCTGCGCGACCGGCAGATGCGGCAGCGCGGCGGCATCGTCCGCCTGCGGACGGTCGGGACCGTCGCCCGCGGGCGCATGGGCCTGTGGCGCAGGGACGACATCGGCGGTCGCTGATCCGCGGACCTGCGCAGGACCGATGGCCGCATCCTGGGCGGATGCCTGGGCGGGCATCGCCGGCGGCAGCAGGCGCCACAGCAGCCAGTCGCCCCAGGCAGAGAGCAGCCGTGCGATACGGGACCGGGGCGCCGCTGCGGCAGGGAGGACCGCCGGTGCCACGGCAGGCACCACGACCTCCTCGGTCAGGGCATCGGAAATGGGCGCCTCGACGACCGCGTCAGGCAGGGCCAGCGCCGCTGCCGCCCTGCCGCGGGCCTTGCCTGTTGTGCGCCGGGGCCGCGACGACGGAACGCCGTCGTCAGGCAGATCCGCGACCGCCCTGCGCAGATGCGGGGTCAGCTGGATGACCGAGGCCGTGCTGCCCGCTAGCATGCCCCGCGGGGTCGGATCCTGAGACAGGCGGTGCAGCATCGGGCGCGCGTCGCTGTGAGTCACGGGCTGGCCGTCGATCATGTGCCGGATGCTTTGCATTTCGGCACGGATGCGGGCGATTTCCTGGGCGGCCTGCCCGATCGGCTGATCCTGGGTCAGGACCGGCAGGGTGACGACCTGAGCGGGCTGCGCCAACGCGACCTTGCGGGTGCGCGCGCGGGCGGGTTTGGCCTCCGGGTCGGCCTTGGCGCGGGGGGCCTTGGCACGGGCAGGCTTGGTGGCGGGGGCGGCCGCATCGGCCTTGGCGCTGCGGCGGCGCGGTGCTTTGGGCGCCGCAGCGGCCTTGGCGGTGCTGCGCCGCGGTGCGGGGGTGTCGGTCGCCGAATCCTCGACGGGGGTCATGCGGCGCGCCTCAGTCATGGCGCACCGCCGGGGCCGGATCAGTTCCGGCCGATGGCGCGCAGCACGCGGTCCAGGCTTTCGCCCTGCTTGCTGGTTGCGGGCGCGTCCCGCACAGCATTGTAATATTGCGATGGGTCATAGGTGGGTATCCCCAGTTGCAGGTTTTCTACCGTCAACAGACCCATAGCAGCCAGAAGTTGATAATGAGCTAACTGCAGATTTGATTCCGCGGAAATCCGGTCGGCCCGCGCCTCCAGCAGCGATTGTTCGGCGTCCAGCACGTCCAGCGTGGTCCGCGCACCCAGCAGCGCCTCCTCGCGGACGCCGTCATAGGCCTGCTGCGCGGCCGAGATCTGCTGGTTGATCGCGGTGATCTGCGCGCGGGCGACGGCGATGTTCGCCCAGGTCTCTCCGACCTGCTGGCTGATCTGGCGCGCGGTGTTCAGCAGCGCCGAACGTGCCTGGTCGCGCTGCGCCATCGCGCGACGATGCGCGGCAGACAGGCGCCCGCCCGAATACAGGGTCTGGCTCAGTTCCAACCCCACAGACGACGAATTGCGGCTGCCATAGCGGCCGCCCAGGCTGGCTTCGGGCGCGCGGGTCACGCCGACGCTGGCCGTGCCCGACAGGGTCGGGTTTCGTTCGGCGGCGGCGGCGGCCACGCCGATCTCGGCCGCGGCGGCCTGGCGTTGCGACTGACCGATGGCGGGGTGGGTGCGCTGCGCGATCTGGCGTGCCTCGTCCAGGGTGGCGGGCAGGTTGGGCAGCGGCGGCGGCGCGTCCAGGCGACCCGGCTGGCGGCCGGTCACGGCCAGATAGGCCTCGCGCGCGATCTCCAGCTGGCCGTTGGCGGCAGCCAGCGCGGCACGGGTCGCCGCCAGCTGCGCATCGGCCAGCGCCACGTCGGTCACGGTGATCTCGCCCACGTCGAATCGGTCCTGCGCGGCCTGGCGTTCGCTGGACAGGACGTCGACCGAGTTTTCCTGCAGCCCGACCTGCTGGATCGCCTCGCGCACGTCGAAATAGGCGACGGTCGCGGCCAGCAGGATGTCCTGTTCGACCCCCACCAGCGCCTGACGCGTGGCCAGGACCTGTTCCTTGGCCCCGTCGATGGCCAGCTGCGAGCGTCCGAAATCATAAAGCGTCAGCTGCGCGCCAAGGGACAGCGAGGTCGACCGCACGGTCGTACCCCCCTCGGTCCGCGAGGCGGACTGGCGCGCGACCCATTCGACAACCGGGCGCAGGGCCGCGACGGAGGCCGCGACATCCTCGTCGGCGGCGCGCAGGACGGCGCGGTTCTGTTCGATCAGCGCCGAATGGCGATAGGCCGCCACCATGGTGTCGGCCAGCGATTCGGCGCGGGCGGGCAGTGCCGCGGCCAAGGCCAGCAGCGCACCCCCCGCGAACCGCGCAAGCGGGGTCACAGTGCGAATCCGCGTTGCAGGCCGAACCCGGGCAGCATCGGCGCCTTGGCGTTGAACGAATAGCGCCAGCTGAGCTGGCCGTTCTGCCGGGTGCCGATCCGGGCGACGCCCAGCGCGCCCTCGACGAACAGCGCGGCGACGCGGCCGCCCTCGCGCAGTTGCTCGACGATGGCGACGGGGATATCCTGGACCGCGCCCTCGATCAGGATCACGTCATAAGGGCCCTGCTTGGGCGCACCTTCGGTCAGCGGGGCATGCAGGACGGCGACGTTGTCGATGCCCGCCTCCGACAGGCGCTGTTCGGCCTCGGAGGCCAGTTCCGCGTCGTCCTCGATCGCGACGACGGCCTCGGCCATGCGGGCCATGACGGCGGCGGAGTAGCCATAGCCGCAGGCCAGGTCCAGGACCAGCTCGTCGGGCTGGATGTCCAGCGCATCGACCATCTTGGCCAGGGTCCGCGGCTCCAGAAGGACGCGGCCGTGGCCGATGTCCAGGTTCTCGCCGGAATAGGCGACAGAGCGGCGGCTGGCGGGAACGAACTCCTCGCGCGGAATGGTCAGCATCGCGTCGATCACCGGGAACTTGGTGACGTCACTGGTGCGCACCTGCGTATCCACCATCGTCGTGCGGCGCGCGGCGAAATCGCTCATGTCGGGGAACCTCTGCTGGACCTGTTTGGCCGACTATTGCCATGTTTCCCGCAGTTGGGCAACGCAGGACATCGGCCCCGCGCTTCGCGTCTTGCAAGGGTCGCGGCAATCCGCTAGGACACGGCCACTCTCGACGGCGGCGGGTTGGCGGAGAGGTTACGCACCGGATTGCAAATCCGTGAAGACCGGTTCGATTCCGGTACCCGCCTCCACCTCATCCTGACCGAGGGGACCTTCCTGCATGATCTATGACGCCACGACCCGCATCGCCGAGGCCGCGCTGTGCCTGCGCGCGCGGTTGGGCGGATCGCGGGCGCTGCGCGAGCGTCTGGTCTGCACGGGCGCGCCCGGCCCCGCCGCGATCTGGCTGCACGCCGCATCCGTCGGAGAGCTGACCTCGGCCCGCGTGGTGATCAAGGCATTGGCCGCGCGCCACCCCCTGACGGTCACCACCAACAGCGAGACGGGCCGCGCGCTGGCGCAGGACTGGGGCCTGCCCGCGCGGCTGGCGCCCCTTGACCTGCCCGGCGCGCTGGCCCGGTTCCTGGATGCCGCGCGCCCCGCGCTGGCGATCACCGTCGAGGGAGAGTTCTGGCCGCTGCGGTCGCGCCTGCTGGCCGAACGCGGCATCCGCCAGGCGATGATCGGGGCGCGCATGTCGGAACGGTCGGCGGGCACCTGGGCGCGGTTTCCGCGCATCATCGGGCCGATGCTGGGACGCGTCGCGGCCCTGTCGGCGCAGGATCAGGGCAGCGAGGCGCGCCTTCTGAACCTGGGCCTGCCGCACCGCGCGCTGCTGCCGCGGCTGGACCTCAAGCTGCTGGCCCCTGCGGCGCAGCCCGTGCCCCCGGACAGCGCGGCCCGCGACCGGGTGATCCTGGCGGCATCAACGCATGAGGGCGAGGACGGGCCGGTGCTGGACGCCTTTGCCGCGCTGCGGGATGCCCGGCCCGACCTGCGCCTGATCCTGGCGCCGCGCCATCCCGACCGGGGCGATGCCATCGCGGCACTGATCGCGGCGCGCGGCCTGTCCTTCGCGCGCCGCAGCGTGGGCGCGGACGATGCGCCGCCGGGCGGCGTGCTGTTGGCCGACACCCTGGGAGAGATGGCGCGCTGGTACGCGCGCGCCGGGATCTGCATCATCGGCGGCAGCCTGCAGGACCATGGCGGCCACACCCCGTGGGAGCCCGCGGCCCATGGCTGCGCGCTGATCCACGGCCCCCATGTCGGCAACTTCGTCGAGGCCTTCGATGCGCTGGACGGGCACGGCGCGGCGCGACCCGCGGGCGATCTGGCGGCGACCCTGTCGCGGCTGACCGACACGCCCGACGAGGCCCGTGCGATGGGCCGCGCGGCGCGGGCCGTGCTGGTGGACCGGGCGGGCGATCCTGCGGCGCTGATCGCGCGGCTGGACGATCTTGCACGCGCCCCCGGCGGACCCGATATAGGGATCATCTGACAGGAGTTGTTGCGATGATCCGCTATGCCTTGCGCTGCGACCAGGGGCATGATTTCGACGGCTGGTTCCGGTCCTCGGACGGGTTCGAGGCGATGCGCGATGCGGGTCAGGTCGGCTGCGCGGTCTGCGGCGCGACCAAGGTCGACCGGGCGCTGATGGCCCCGGCGGTCAGCGACAAGACCCTGACCGCCCCCCGCAACCCCGCCGAGGCCGCCCTGCAGGCGCTGCGCCGCAAGATCGAGACCAGCTCCGACTATGTCGGCCTGTCCTTCGCCGAGGAGGCCCGCGCGATGCACGAGGGCACGCGGCCCGCCCGCGCCATCCATGGAGAGGCCCGCCCCGAGGATGCGCGCAAGCTGATCGAGGACGGCGTTCCCGTGGCCCCCCTGCCCTTCGTCCCGCGTCCCAAGACGAACTAGCGCCGCCCCTTGCGGTTCGCGCGCACCGCCCCTAAAAGCCCCGCCGACGCACATCCTTTGGCTGGAGGCCCTTGATGCCGCTTCTGGTAATGAAATTCGGCGGCACCTCGGTGGCCGATCTGGACCGGATCAAGAACGCCGCCCGCAAGGTGCAGCGCGAGGTCGAGCGGGGCTATGACGTGATCGTCATCGTCAGCGCCATGTCCGGCAAGACGAACGAACTGGTCGGATGGGTCGAACAGACCTCTCCGCTGTTCGACGCGCGCGAATACGACGCGGTGGTCAGTTCCGGAGAGAACGTGACCGCGGGCCTGATGTCCCTGACCCTGCAGGAGATGGGCGTGCCCGCACGCAGCTGGCAGGGCTGGCAGGTGCCGATCAACACGACCGCCGCCTATTCGGCAGCACGCTTCGTGGACATCCCGCGCAAGAACCTTGACCAGAAGTTCGCCGAAGGCTTCAAGGTCGCCGTGGTCGCGGGCTTTCAGGGCCTGTCGCCCGAAGGCCGCATCACCACGCTTGGCCGCGGCGGATCGGACACGACCGCGGTGGCGTTCGCCGCCGCCTTCGATGCGGAACGCTGCGACATCTATACCGACGTGGACGGGGTCTATACCACCGATCCGCGCATCACCTCGCGCGCGCGCAAGCTGCCCCGCATCGCCTTCGAGGAGATGCTGGAGCTGGCATCCCTTGGCGCCAAGGTGCTGCAGACGCGGTCGGTCGAGCTTGCGATGCGCTACAAGGTGCGCCTGCGGGTGCTGTCCTCCTTCGAGGATACCGACGAAAATTCCGGCACGCTGATCTGCGATGAGGATGAAATCATGGAATCGAAAGTCGTCAACGGTGTCGCCTCGTCGCGCGACGAGGCCAAGATCACCCTGGTCACGGTCGAGGACCGTCCCGGCATCTCGGCCGCGATCTTCGCGCCGCTGGCCGATGCGGGCGTGAACGTCGACATGATCGTTCAGAACATCTCGGAAAAGGACTATGACGATCACCCGGGTTCGGTGACCGACATGACCTTTTCCGTGCCGATCAACCAGGTCGAGCGCGCCAAGCGTGCGATGGAGGAGGCCCGCCAGGCCGGCCACATCGCCTATGACGAACTGGTCGTCGACACCGAGGTCGCCAAGGTGTCCGTCGTGGGCATCGGCATGCGCAGCCATGCGGGCGTCGCCGCCCGCATGTTCAAGGCGCTGGCCGATGAAAACGTCAACATCAAGGTCATCTCCACCTCCGAGATCAAGATTTCGGTGCTGATCGATCGGAAATACATGGAACTGGCCGTGCAGGCGCTGCATGATGCCTTCGAACTGGAGAAGGCATAACGCCCTCTGGTTGGTTCCCCGGTCGGGGACACGCGTAACGGCAGAAGGCGGGGCAGGCGATGCAGGATCGCACCGACAGCGACTCTCGCAAGCTGCTGAAGCGGCTCAAGGAAATCTTGGCCGCGGCGGGCGGTGGGCAGGATCGGCTTGACCAGATCACCCACCACATCGCCGATTCGATGGGCACCGAGGTCTGCTCGATCTATCTGTTCCGCGATGCCGACACGCTGGAACTGTGCGCGACCGAAGGGCTGCGCCCCGAGGCCGTCCACCAGACCCGGCTGCGCCTGGGCGAGGGTCTGGTCGGCCGCGTCGCCCGTACCGGGCGCAATGTGAACACCGCGAACGCCCCCGCCCAGCCCGGCTTCCGCTTCATGCCCGAGACCGGGGAGGAGGTCTTTCCCGCCTTCCTGGGCGTGCCGATCCAGCGGGTCGGGGAACGGCTTGGCGTCCTGGTCGTTCAATGCGCGACCGCCCGGCAGTTCTCCGAGGACGAGGTCTATGGCCTGGAGGTCGTGGCCATGGTCCTGGCCGAGATGACCGAACTGGGCGCGTTCCAGGGCAGCCAGTCCGACAGCCTGCCGCTGGCGCACCGCTTTCCGCTTCTGGTGCGCGGCGCCACCGGGCAGGAGGGCGTGGCCGAGGGGCGCGTCTGGCTGCACGAGGCGCGCGTGGTCATCGCCAACCCGGTCGGCGACGACCCCGACAAGGAACTGGCCCGCCTGCACGAGGGCGTGGAGACCCTGCGCGAGACGGTCGACAGGATGCTGGGCGCGGTCGACATGGGCGACGGCGATCATGCCGCGGTCCTGGAGACCTATCGGATGTTCGCCCATTCGCGCAGCTGGCTGAAGCGCATGGAGGAGGACATCCGCCTTGGCCTTTCGGCCGAGGCTGCGGTGGAGAAGGAGCAGTCCGGCGCCCGCGCCCGGCTGGAGATGGCCGCCGACCCCTATCTGCGCGATCGCCTGCACGATCTGGACGACCTGTCCAACCGCCTGCTGCGCATCCTGACCGGACAGGGACACGACACCGGCGCCGAGATGCCCGAACGCCCGATCCTTGTCGCCCGCAACATCGGCCCGGCCGAGCTGCTGGAATACGGGCGTCGCCTGAAGGGCGTCGTGCTGGAGGAGGGATCGGTCGGCAGCCACGCGGCCATCGTCGCCCGCGCGCTGGCCATTCCGCTGGTCATCCACGCCACCCGCATCACCACCGAGGCGCTGAACGGCGACCCGATCCTGGTCGACGGCGATCAGGGCGTCGTCCACCTGCGCCCCGAGGAGACCGTCCACAAGGCGTTCCTGGACAAGATCGCCATGCAGGCCGAGGCGCAGGACCGCTATGCCGACCTGCGCGACCAGCCCGCCACGGGCACCTGCGGCACCACCATCCAGATGTTCATGAACGCAGGCCTGATGGCCGACCTGCCCTCGCTGGAGGGGTCGGGCGCCGAGGGGGTTGGCCTGTTCCGGACTGAACTGCAGTTCCTGGTCCGCAGCCACGTCCCCCGGCGCGCCGAGCTGGCCGGTCTGTATGCGCGCGTCATGGACAACGCCCAGGGCAAGCCGGTGATGTTCCGCACGCTGGACATCGGGTCGGACAAGGTTCTGCCCTACATGAAGCCACAGGACGAACCGAACCCCGCGATGGGGTGGCGCGCGATCCGCGTGGGCCTGGACAAGCGCGGCGTGCTGCGGATGCAGCTGCAGGCCCTGATCCGCGCCAGCGTGGGCCGGCCCCTGCACGTCATGTTCCCCTTCATCGCGGACATCACCGAATACGAGGCCGCGCACCGCATCCTGATGCAGGAGATGGCGCGCGAACAGCGCCTGGGGCATTCCATGCCCAGCGACATCCGCGTCGGCGCCATGCTGGAGACGCCGTCGCTGGCCTTCGCACCCAAGCGGTTCTTCGAGATGTGCGACTTCATCTCGATCGGCGGCAACGACCTGAAGCAGTTCTTCTTTGCCGCCGACCGCGAGAACGAGCGGGTCCGCCGTCGCTATGACACGCTGAACGTGTCGTTCCTTTCGATGCTGCGCCAGATCATCGCGCGCTGCGCCGATGCCCGCGTGCCGCTGTCCTTTTGCGGCGAGGATGCCGGGCGGCCGGTCGAGGCGCTGGTCTTTGCGGCCCTGGGCATTCACCGCCTGTCGATGCGGCCGGCGTCGATCGGACCGGTCAAGCACCTCATCCGGCGCATCAGCATCGTCGAGCTGGCCCGCGTCATCGAGGAGGCCGAGGCAGAGGGCCTGACCAGCGTGCGCGGCCCCGTGACGGCCTGGCTGGCACGACAATGAACCGACAAGGCCGATTCCTGCTTGCCCGGCGGGCCCATATCGGCCGATAAGCGAGCAAACCGCCCGGCACGCTTGCTGCACTGCGGCGTGCCGCGTATATTCGCTTATCCTTGTCGAGACATCCCCGGATATGAAACGTCGTCAATTTCTCAATGCTGCCACCGCCCTGGCTGCCGGTGGATCGCTGATGGCGGTCCCGGCACAGGCCCAGGCGCCTGCCGAAGGCGTGGACCCCGCAGCCTTCGGGCCCCCTGCCCCGCAGCCCTTCGACTTTGAACAGGTCGCGACGCTGGCGCAGGAACGGTCCGCGCGCCTTTACGTCCAGCCGGTCGCGGAACTGGTCGGCAGCTTTGCCAACCTGGACTATGACCAGTATCGCGGCATCCGTTTCCGCCGCGATCAGGACCCGCTGGCGGGCAACGCGACCTTCCGGGTGGACCTGCTGTCGCCCGGTTCGATCTTTTATGAACCGGTTCAGATCAACCTGGTCCGCGACGGCGTCACCCGGCCGATCCCGTTCGACCCGGCGCTGCTGGAATTCGACGAACGCTATTTCCCCGACGGCCCGGACCTGAACACGATCGGCAACATGGGCTGGTCCGGGTTTCGGATGCGCACGCCGCTGAACCGCCCCGGCGTCATGGACGAGTTCATCGTCTTTCAGGGCGCCAGCTATTTCCGCGCGGTGGCGCGCGGCACGCTGTACGGCCTGTCGGCGCGTGGCCTGGCCATCAAGACCGGCAGCCCCGACGGCGAGGAATTCCCGCTGTTCACCGACTTCTGGATCGTCGAGCCCAAGCCCGGCGCGGAAAGCGTCCGCATCTATGCGATCCTGGACAGCAAGTCGGTCGCGGCAGCGTTCCAGTTCGACGTGACGCCCGGCGCGGTGACCATGGTGCGGACCCGCGTCGCGCTGTTCCCGCGCGTCGATCTGCGCGAGACGGGCCTGGCGCCGCTGACGTCGATGTTCTGGTTCAGCCCGGCCAGCCGCCGGGTCGTCGACGACTACCGCCCCGCCTGCCACGACAGCGACGGGCTGCAGATGCAGACCGGTGCGGGCCAGTCGCTGTGGCGCGGGCTGATGTCGCCGCGCAACCTGCAGATCAGCAGTTTCGTCGACACCGATCCGCGCGGCTTTGGCCTGGTCCAGCGGCCCCGCGACTTCGAGACCTATCAGGATGCCGAGGCGATGTACCATCTGCGTCCCTCCGCCTGGATCGAGCCCGAGGGCGATTGGGGGGCGGGCGAAGTACGCCTGATCGAGATCCCGGTCGAGAACGAGTTCAACGACAACATCGTCAGCTACTGGCTGCCCTCCGACACGATCCCCGGCGGAGAGCGGACCGAGTTCCGCTATCGCCTCAGCTTTGCGGGTCTGCCGCCCAGCAACCTGCCGTTGGCCAAGGTCCGGCAGGTGCGGTCCGGCCGGTCGATCAATGTCGAGACGACGCGCAGCTATATCATCGATTTCGATCTTGGCATGTTCCGCGAGACGCTGCCCAACTATCAGGTCAGCACGTCCGAGGGCCGGATCGCGCATGCCTATCTGAAACCGCTGCCGGAACAGGGCGTGCTGCGCCTGGCATTCGAATTCGAACCGGGGCGGACGCAGCTGTCCGAACTCAGCGCGCTGCTGACCGATCCCGACGGCCTCGCCCTCAGCGAGACCTGGCTGACGCGCTGGACGGCATGACCATGGACCATGACATGACGACGGCCGGTCGTTCCGACGCGCCGGCCGTGGCACCCGTTGTGCCGCCTCTGGCGCCGCTGACGATGCCCGTGCAGGATTTCGCGCGCCACCCGCAGGCGGGGCCCGCGCGGCGCATGAACAGCCTTCGCGTCTGGCTTGCGCGGCTGATCGCCTTTGGCGGCACCGCAGTCCTGGCCGTCGTGGGCTTTTCGCAGATGCTGGCGGCCTTTGGCGCCGATCCCACGCCGATGCAGATCGCGCTGCTGGTGCTGTTCGTGCCGACCTTTGCCTGGGTGGGCTTTTCGTTCTGCGGGACGCTGGCCGGGTTCCTGGCCCCGCGCCTGACCACGCCGGATGGGCCGAACGATGCCCGCGTCGTCGTCGTCATGCCGATCTATCACGAGGATGTCGCGACCAGCACGGGCCTTCTGGTCGCCCTCGCCCGAGAGCTGGAGGCCGAGGGCATGGCCGACCGGACCGAGATCTTCGTGCTGTCGGACACCCGCGACCCCGCCATCGCCGTCAACGAGACGCTGGTGATCGACCGCGCCCGCACCCTGTCGCCACTGCCCCTGTGGTATCGCCGCCGCCTGTCCAACGACGATCGCAAGTCGGGCAACCTGGCGGAATTCGTGCGCCAATGGGGTGGACGCTATGACCAGATGGTCGTGCTGGACGCCGACAGCGTGATGTCGGGCGCCACCATCCGCGCATTGTCGGCGCGCATGTCGGCCGACCCCCAGGCGGGCCTGATCCAGACCATGCCTATGCTGGTCGGCGGAGAGACGATCTTTGCCCGCCTGACCCAGTTCGCGGGTCGCGTCTATGGCCCGATGATCGCGCGCGGCGTGGCCGCGTGGTCGGGCGATACCGGCAACTACTGGGGTCACAACGCGATCATCCGCGTCAGCGCCTTTGCCCAAGCCTGCGGCCTGCCCCGCCTGCCCGGCAATCCGCCCTTCGGCGGCACCATCCTCAGCCACGACTTCGTGGAGGCCGCCGCCCTGTGCCGGGCCGGATGGGCCGTGCGCCTGGATCACGACCTGCGCGGCAGCTATGAGGGATGCCCGCCCACGCTGCTGGACATGGCCGTGCGCGAACGCCGCTGGGCGCAGGGCAACCTGCAGCATTCCCGCCTGCTGGGGGTCAAGGGCCTGCGCGGTATCAGCCGGGCGCACATGATCATCGGCATCATGGGCTTTCTGATGAGCCCGCTGTGGCTGGCCCTGATCCTGGTGGGTCTGGTGCTGTCGGCCACCGTGCTGCTGTCGACGCCGGAATATTTCCCCAACGCCTATCAGCTGTTCCCCGAATGGCCGGTCTTCGACAGCCGCCGGATGCTGTGGCTGTTCGCCATCGCCATGGGCCTGCTGCTTCTGCCCAAGTTCATCGCGACCTTCAGGGCCTGGGCACGTCCCCTGGCGCGCAATTCCGGCGGCCGCGTACGCATCTTTGCCAGCGCCATCTTCGAGACGGTCCTGTCCGCGCTAATCGCGCCCGTGCAGATGCTGGTCCAGACCCGCCAGATCTTCGAGATCCTGTCGGGCCGCGACAGCGGTTGGAACGCGCAGACCCGCGCCGGATCGATGCCGTCCTGGGGCGTGGTGCTGCGCCACCATTGGGCGCATGTCGTCCTGGGCCTGGGCACGCTGATCGTGCTGGCGACCTTCTCTCCTGCCCAGCTGATCTGGCTGTCGCCGATCCTGGCGGGGCTGATCCTGTCGCCTCTGACCTCGCGCCTGTCGGCCAGCCCGGTCTTCGGCCGGTGGGCACGCCTGCGCGGCCTTCTGGTCACCCCCGAGGAACGCGATCCCCCCGCCATCCTGACCGAGGCCTCGGCCATCAGCCGGTCCCTGCCCCAGGCCATGACCGGGCGTGACAGCATGCTGCGGCTTGGGTCCGACGCGGACCTGCTGGCGCGCCATGTCGCGATGCTGGCCCCCCTGCCCGACGACCTGCCCCGCGCGGTCCGCCTGGCCCGGATCACCGCCGGCGCCAAGATCGAGCATGCCAGCGGACAGGTCGCCGCCCTTGACGACATGGATCGCACCGAAACGGATGCCATGCTGCTGGATCCGGCCCTCCTGACCCGGTGGAGCCGGTTGCCCGCATGAACCGTCTGATTGCGCTGGATATGCTGCGCGGCTACGCGCTGGTCAGCATCATGATCAACCACATGCCGATCTCGGTCCTGCGGGGGACGACGCTGCCGAACTTCTCGATCTTCGATGCGTCCGAGATGTTCGTGCTGCTGTCCGGCTTTCTGGTGGGCCTTGTCTGGCGCAGCGTCGAAACTCGCGAGGGACGCCGCATGGCCCAGCGCCGGTTCGCCCGCCGCGCGTTCGAGGTCTGGCGCGCCATGCTGATCGGCGCAGTGCTGATGGCGCTGCTGTCGGCGGCCCTGCTGGCGCTGGATCGTCCGCACACGGCGATCTGGAATCAGTACGCGATCTGGATCCTGGAGAACCCGTTGGGCTTCCTCGGCACGGTCGCCACCTTCTGGGTCCAGCCCAACATCATCGATGTGCTGGCCGTCTACGTGATCCTGATCACCCTTTCGGTGGTTGTGGTGCCGCTGATGCTGCGCTGGCCGCTGATCGTGGCGTTGGGGTCGGTCCTGCTGTGGTGGCACGCGCCCGAACTGAACGCGATGATCCCGAACCACCGGACCGAGAACGGCTTCCTGTTCAACCCGTTCGGCTGGCAGATGCTGTTCTATACCGGCACGGCGATCGGCCTCTATCGCCAGACGATCATGGCGGTGCTGTGGCCGTGGCGGCACGTGCTGACGGTGCTGGCGATCGGCATGTTCGCCTTCGGCAGCGCCATCGTCATCGGCGCCCGGATCGGAGAGCCCGCGCTGGCTTTTCGCCAGGCGCTGATGCAGGTCTATGGCACCATCGACAAATGGAGCCTGGACGGCACCCGCTATCTGGCGATCGTCGCCGCCGCGTGGCTGGTCTCTGTCCCCTTGGCACGGCCGATGGAATGGCTGGCGGCCACCCGCCCCGGCGTCGCATTGCAGCAGATCGGCAAGGGCGGACTGTTCGCCTTCGTGGCCTGCGTGCTGTTGTCGGTGCTGGGCGACGCGTTCCAGATGACCCCCGCGGACCAGCCCACGTGGCGGCGTCTTGCGGTCGATCTGTGGGCCTGCGTGGCGCTGTGGTGGGTGTCGGCCCTGTGGCTGGAGCACGGCGCCCCCTGGCAACGTGCCCGCAAGGCACGACGGGCCTGAATCGAAAAGGCCGCCCGTGACGGGCGGCCTTCTTGCTGTCGCGCCGGCGGTTCAGCCCACCAGTGCGCAGGCGTTGCGCTGATGGCGTTCGGCCATCTTGCGCACCATCCTGTTCTGCGGAAGATCGCGTGCGGGAAGGGTCGCGCGACCCGCATCGACCAGATCCGGAAACAGCGTCAGCAGCTCCTGCCGTGCGGCCGGGCCGACCATGCGCAGGGCCTGCACGCCGGTATAGAGCGATTCGGTATCCGCCCCGTTGGACCGGATGACCTCGTGGCGGTCGAACATGATGTGAAAATATTCGACCTCGGCCAGATCGGTGGCCAGTTCGAACCCGTCCAGCGACAGCAGTTGCTTGGCCGCGACCAGCACCTCGAACGTACCGAACATGCGCTGCGCGATCCGGGACCGCACCAGCACCCGATGCTGGGGAGAGACAATCAGATCCCGGGACGGTGTGTTGATGCCCAGGGCACCTGCCGTGATGCGGACCGGCGTCAGTCGCGGATTGCGCGCCAGCGCCACCGCGGACAGGCGCTGCGATCCCGTCCAGCGCAGCGGCTGCGCCCCGTTGTCGCGCGTCATGACCAGATCGCCCGGGCGAAGGGTCTGGACAGCCACCGGCCCATCCGGCGTGTCGATCAGGGTGCCAGCGGCAAAGCACACGACTTCGAAATCACCGTCTGGCAGCTCAAGCGTGCCGTCGGCGTCGATGGTCGTCGAAATGACGGCCGAGTCCAGAAGCGACTGCGCCAAATCGTCGACGCCCGGAAGCAAAGGGACAAGCAGGCCCGTTGGGTCCAAGTCGGCGATCGTATCGTTCAGCTCCGAAAGCGGAACGGTCAGCGTCTCCGACGGAAGCCCGGTTAGCTTCACAGTCACCGTGACCAGGAGACGATCGGCCGTAAGTGGGGCATCGCTGATGAAGTAAACGTTACCCTCGCCGTCACGGAAGTAGTCGACCCCTACCGGATTGATCTGGGCAGACAGTCCGAGGTTCGGACTCAAGAGCCCGCCAGCCGGATTTCCGACGCGCAGCCCCGCCGTCGACAGGATGCCGGAGCCAAGATACGTCCCCGGCAACGGCTCTTCGTCGATCACGGGGGTCAGGAACTCGCCTGCGGCGACGGTTGCAGGACCTGTCTCATCGTCCTGGACGCGATAGCCGTCAAAGGACTGGCCGGCGCCGAAATCATTCAGCACGGATGTGGGCGGCAGCGTCACCACGGGAGAGTCGACGGTTCCGGTAATGGTCGTGCCTTCAAGTTGGGTAAGGACGGGCATGGGCGTCTCCTTGGAACAGGGGCGTAAGAGGTCCGTCCCCGCAGAACAGCTCTGGGGGCCAATCAGGTAATCGGAATTGCCAGGGCGCCCGAAGGCACCCTTCAGGAGTCAGTAAGCGATCGGCCAGTGCGGGCACGGGGGATGGGGTCGGATGCCGTGTCGCATGGTCTGGCCTCGCTCCGATCGGGGCCCGTGCGCAAATACTGCAGGGGCCAAGTGCAGGACCGCGACGGCGACCCTGTTAACCTTCATTACCACATTATGTACGCGAAGATGCATGACCAAGAAAGAACCGAACGGTACGGTTCCAGTCGAGATGGGCTGCAACTCTAGCAGTGATACGTTCCGAGCGAACGAAATCTGCTGAGGACACGTCGCCTCTCAGCAACGTGAATTATCGCTGAAACGGAGGTGAAACGTACCGAAATGTTTAGATAAAATAAATGCAGACAGTGCAGAAAGTCTTAAAGGTGAGCAATTTAAACTCTACGCACTCTTGGGTTGTAAGATCTGGAATCTCCACAAGACGCTGGTCATCACTTTATCGTGATTACCTACTGAAGCAGCACACCATCATTGGACTTGCCCGGCTTTTGTTAAGAGCGTTTAGCTCACGTCCGTGGCCTTACGATTGAAGGCGGTGGGGCTTTGGAAGCCGAGCGATGAATGTCGCCTAACGGGGTTACAGAACCCGTCGATGTATCTGGCGACGGCTTTTTCAGCCTGCTGGTGGGATTGCCAGTTGACCAGCCAAACCCGCTTGGACTTAAGGGTCTTGAAGGCCGTCTCGATCATCGCGTTGTCGTAACAGTTCCTGCGCCCGCTCATTGAGATCAGGATGCCGCATTTGCAGCGACTGGTAGTCGACAGAGGAGTATTGTGATCCACGATCCGAATGATGAACATGCCCTAGGTCGGGGTTGCGATGTGAGGTTCTCCCCATTCCTTTGACGGGATCTGGCGCTTTTTAAGCTCTGATCTGCTCCTGCTGATCGGGTTGCGTTGCTTCTGCTGTCAGTGAGGAGACCACTGCCGGCGGTCGACCGCCAGGGGCCTTGTGCGGCCGGCGGTGGTTGTAGAATTCCATCCAGTTGCGGACACGGGTGCGTGCCTGCAATCCGGTCTCCCAGGCATGCAAATAGACGCATTCGTATTTCAGGGCGCGCCACAGACGCTCGATGAAGGTGTTGTCCAGGGTGCGCTTGCGAACGCCTTTGCCATCCATCGAGATGCGGACGCCCGACCGTCGCAGGCGGTCTGTCCAGGCAAACGACGTGAACTGGGACCCTTGACGTCGCATGGCCGCTTGGACCCATGGCGCGACCATGCTCCATGGTCATGATGTCCGGCGGTCCGAACCGATAGATGGCCTCGTTCAGCGCCTCGACGCAGAAGTCGGCGTCCCCTCGCCATGGCCCTCGGACCAGTGGCGGACCATGGCTCGATGTTCGAGATCCGCCACGCCAGGACCATGCGGGTGTGCCAGTCCATGATCGCCACCAGGGAGAGCGAGGCATGAGCCGCCACCGGTCCGAGGCCATGACGAGCGCCGCGACGCATCGGCAGATAGGTGATGTCCACACACCAGACCTGATTTTGCCGGTCCACACGCAGGCCGCGCGAGCCAGATAGGGGTAGGTCTTGTGTCCCTTCGCCGGCCGGCCGGTGTTGGGCTTCTGCTAGATCGGCATCAGACCCATCAGGCGCATAAGCCGACGTATGCGCTTTTCGTTCACCTTGTGGCCGTTTTCGGGCTTGCGCGGCCCCACTGGGGCCACGGTCCCTGCAACTGCGCAGGTGCCAGGTCATCTGACGGACGCCAGGAAAGGCGTGTCGAGGAACTGCACGTCGATCAACCGCAATGAGCCATGTGGCCGCCACTGGTTCGAGGTCCATGGCGAACGCGAGGTTCTGGTCCGTCTCACCCTGCGGCGTAAAGTAAAACGACGAACGAGGGACCTGTAGCAGAGCGCACTGCCGGCCGATCGACAGGTCCGGATGGTCGCGTTCGACCATGCCGTTCGGCATTGTCTCTCGGACCAATGGCGTTCCAGTGCCGCATCACTTCCCGCCCCAGGGCTTCAGCTTTCTTTCCAAAATGAGTTG